>JALYOK010000508.1 GCA_030856925.1 Pseudomonadota bacterium | reverse complement strand
TTCCTGAAGGTAACGACCACGGCCTCCATCTGCTACCCAGCGCGACCGCCGATGGGTTCTTTTATGGGTTGCTGCAGAAGGACTCGAACGCCGCAATGCATTAATTGGATCGTGCGCCGGTGGCTATGGAGAGTGCGGACATCGATCGCTGCATTGATGATTGTTTCCACGCTGTCGGTGGCGGCGGCCTTAAGTGTCGAAAACGCGTCAATCGCCTCGAGCAAAGAGGGCTACGTCCTCGACGCCGATTTCAGTCTTACGCTAAATCGCACGTTGGAAGATGCATTGAGCCGTGGTGTCGTGTTGTATTTTGTGATCGAGGGCCGGCTCTGGCGGCCGCGCTGGTGGTGGTTTAACCATACCGTTGCAGCGATCCAAGAGACACGTCAGCTTTCGTACAATTCATTGACGCGTCAGTATCGTTTGAGCAGTGACAAACAATACCAGAACTTCTCATCCCTCGACGATGCTGAAACGGCCTTGAGCCAAGTGACAAATTGGAAAATTGTCGATGCAAAAGGTTTGGACAATGATGCTCGATACCGCGGATCCGTCCGCATGTGGCTGGATGTGACACAGTTGCCTAAACCCTTTCAAGTAAAAGCGGTGACGACCAAGGATTGGAATTTGGATTCCGAAGAGTTTGCATTCGATGTCCATCTCTGAGCGCGGCCCAGCCCGAAGCCTGCGCTGGCTAGTCGCCGTTTGCGCCGGGCTAGGTATCGGCTTGGTCTACCTGATATCGGAAGCGAGTTCCAATACCTCGCTGTTCGCCCGCAGTTACCCGTGGCTGTTGGCGACCGGCGGCGTGCTGGCGCTTGGGTTGATCCTGATCATTTCCTACCAGTTGTGGCTGTTGCGACGCAAGGTCAAAGGCCATGTGTTCGGTTCGCGTCTGACCCAACGGCTGTTAGTTATCCTGGCGCTGATGGCCTTGATTCCAGGCATTTTGGTCTATGTGTTGTCGGTGCAGTTCCTGTCGAAAAGCATAGAATCCTGGTTTAACGTAAAGGTCGAGAAGGGTCTGGAGAGCGGCCTCAATCTCGGCCGCACGACCTTCGATCGGTTGCTCAGCGAACTTGAAGCAAAGGCGGCGTACATGGGCGGACAGCTCGCGGAAGTAGCGCCGGGCGAGGAAGTATTTGCCGTGAACCAGTTGCGCGAAGAAAGCGGCGTCGAAGAGGTGACGCTCATCAGTGCCCGCGGTAAACTGATCGCCTTTGCCGGCAGCGAGCGGGTCGGCTTAGTGCCCGACATGCCCGCCGCGAAGATTCTGCGCCAGGTGAGAAGCAGCCATACCTACCGCTCGGTCGATGCCGGCGATACGCCGGGCCGCTATATCCTGCGCGTGGTGGTGCCGGTCGTGCACATCGGCCTGGACGACGGGGTGCGGGCGTTGCAGGTGCTCGACGTCGCGCCGGCAAGTTTGGCGCAAGATGCGGAGACGGTGCGCACCGTCGCCCGCGATTACCAGGAAATCTCCCTGGCCCGTTCCGGTCTGCGGTCGCTGTTCGGTCTGGCGCTCACGCTATCGCTGTTGCTTACCTTGCTGGTGGCCGTCGCCTTATCGATCTTGCTGAGCGAGCGTTTGAGCGCACCGCTGAATATGCTGGCGGAAAGCGCGCGCGCGGTAGGCAAAGGAGATTTCAGTAAGGTCAATCCGGTAAAAAGCCGCGATGAGTTGGGCGTACTCACACAATCGTTCAACACCATGATGCGGCGTTTGGCCGAAGCCTCGGAGCAAGTAGCGCGCAATCAACAACAACTGCAAAACGCCAAGTCCTATCTCGAAAGCATACTGGCGCGATTGTCCGCCGGTGTGCTGGCGTTTGATGAGCGCTTCATGCTGCGTACGGTCAACCCAAGTGCGACTGACATCTTGCAGATCAAGCTCAATCAATTACGCGGGATCCATCTGCAGGATTGGGGCGCCGTCATGCCGGAATTAAAGGTGCTGGTGGCAGAGATCGTCGGCGAGTTCGGAGCGAGCAGCGGCAAGTCGTGGGAAAAGCAAATCGAGTTCCTAAGCAAATCGGGCGAGCGGACTCTGCTGGTGCGCGGCACGCGGCTACCTGCGAACATCGACAGCGGCTACATCGTGGTGTTTGACGATATCACTCACCTCATGCAGGTTCAGCGCGATGCGGCCTGGGGGGAAGTGGCGCGGCGCCTCGCCCACGAGATTAAAAATCCGCTGACGCCCATCCAACTCGCCGCCGAGCGGTTGCGCCATAAGCTTGCCGATCGACTCGATACCGCCGATCGCGCGTTGCTGACGCGCGCCACCGATACCATCGTCAATCAGGTCGGCGCGCTTAAAACCATGGTCGACGACTTCGGCGAATACGCGCGGACGTCGCGCATGAGTCCACAAATATTGGATCTCAATGGATTGATACGAGAAGTGTTGGTGCTGTACGAAACCATGGGCGCCCGTATCGCCCTGGAACTGGATCCTGGCCTCCCCAAGGTCAACGGCGACGTGAAGTTGCTACGGCAAGTGCTGCATAATTTAATTCAGAACGCGCTCGACGCCTTGACAGAAGTCAGCAATCCGAGCGTATTGATCAAGACCGAATTGAGCGACGCCGGCATACAATTATCCATTTCCGACAACGGCAGCGGGTTCTCCGAGGCCTTGTTATCGCGGGTGTTCGAGCCCTATGTCACCACCAAACCCAAGGGGACGGGTCTCGGATTGGCGATCGTCAAACGCATCGTTGAGGAACATCAAGGGCGGATCCAAGTCGCGAACGTCGAGCCCCACGGCGCCAATGTGAGTATTCATTTGCCGTTGGCACAAGCCGCCTAAAGGCCGGTTGAAAAGCCCTAATGCAGCGACCTTCTGCGTCGTTGCGCGGCGCTCGGAATCTTCATAGCATCGAGCACATTCGCCGCCTATTGAAAGTCCGCTCGCCTCATTCGCTCATTCCAGTGTAC
>JALYOK010000489.1 GCA_030856925.1 Pseudomonadota bacterium | reverse complement strand
TTAGAATCGTTGCAGGCCATTGTATCGTTTAACGCGGCCGTGGCAGTTACGTTGTCAACTGACGAAGGAAGAATGTAATCGCCAAATGCCGGCAAGGCCGGCGCTAGCGGCCTGAGGTCGTGCGGCGATGCCGTTCAAGCAAGTGTTGCAGGAAGCCGTGGGCGGCATCTTCCACCAAATCGAGCACCAACTCGAAACCGTCGACGCTGCCGAAGTAGGGATCGGGTACTTCCCGCATTCGGGCGTTGCGCGCGTATTGCAAGAATAAAGAGACCTCGGCGCGAGCGCCATTGGGATAGATCGACTTCAGGTGGTCGAGATTCTTGTAATCCATCGCCAGAATATGATCGAACTCGTGAAAGTCCTGTGGGCCTACCTGGCGCGCTTGTAATCGCGATAAATTGTAGCCGCGCTTGCCGGCTGCCAGCTGTGCGCGCCGATCCACGGGATTGCCTTTCTGATAGTCACTGGTCCCCGCGGAATCGGTTACGATTTGCATCGACAGTCCCGCTTGTTCCACCACATGGCGAAACACGCCCTCGGCGGTCGGCGACCGGCAAATATTTCCCATGCAAACGAACAGAACTCTAATCATAATCGGCCATTCTTATCGTAATTCAGAACGAGCTAAAAACAAATACTCACCGACCCCGACATATTAATGGAATCGTTACAAACGAAACATGCACCGGCCTGTCAGGCAATGGCCCGAGGCCACAGCTAGCCTATGGCTACCCCGTACCAGCGCGGCTCAGCGGGCAACCATTGCCACCAACAAGGCTAGGTAAGGCTTTTGGCTACTCGGGATTCACGAATAACTTTTGCTTCAGGCTCTTCAGTTGATCCCGCACGTTTGCCGCCTGCTCGAACTCCAGATTTTTGGCATGATCCAACATTTGCTTCTCGAGTTTCTTGAGGGTCGCCGTCATCTGTTTCTCGCTCATGGCGTCATATTTAGCGGTTTCCTGCGCTGCCCGTAACGTCTCGCGCCGCGTTTCGGGATCGTAAATGCCCTCGATGATGTCTTTGATTTTTTTCGAAACGCCAATCGGTGTAATGCCCTGCACAAGATTGTGGGTGATTTGCTTGGCGCGGCGTCGATCGGTTTCGCCGATCGCTTTTTTCATCGACTCGGTCATTCTATCGGCGTAAAGAATCGCGGTGCCGTTCAAGTGCCGCGCGGCGCGGCCGATGGTTTGAATCAGCGAACGCTCGGAACGCAAAAAGCCTTCCTTGTCCGCATCGAGAATCGCGACCAGCGATACTTCGGGCAGATCCAAACCTTCGCGCAATAAGTTGATCCCGACCAACACATCGAACACGCCCTTCCGCAAATCGCGAATGATCTCGACGCGCTCGACCGTGTCGATGTCCGAATGCAAGTAGCGTACTTTCACCGTGTGTTCGGCGAGATAATCCGTCAAATCTTCCGCCATGCGTTTGGTCAGCGTTGTCACCAATACGCGTTCGTTTTTTGATACCCGATCATTGATTTCGGACAGCAGATCGTCCACCTGATGAGACGCGGGACGCACCTCTACCTGCGGATCGACCAGCCCTGTCGGACGCACCACTTGCTCGACTACCTGAGCTTGGTGCTCCGATTCATAAGTAGACGGCGTCGCCGACACGAACACCACTTGCCGCATCATCGTCTCGAATTCGTCGAAGCGCAGCGGACGGTTATCCAGCGCCGAGGGCAAGCGAAATCCGTAGTCGACCAGATTTTCCTTGCGTGCCCGATCTCCCTTGTACATTGCGCCCACCTGCGGCACGCTGACGTGGGATTCATCGATGATCATCAGCGCTTTCTTCGGCAGATAATCAATCAAGGTCGGCGGCGGCTCACCCGCGGCGCGGCCGGATAAAGGCCGCGAGTAATTCTCGATACCTTTGCAAAAACCGATCTCGTTAAGCATTTCCAGGTCGAAGCGCGTGCGTTGTTCGATGCGTTGCGCTTCCAGCAGCTTGCCTTGGCTAACGAAGTGATCGATCCGTTCACGCAGTTCTTCCTTAATAAATTCGATGGCGCGCAAAGTGGTGTCGCGCGGGGTGACGTAGTGGCTCGAGGGATAGACGGTAAAGCGCGACAAGCGCCGGTGGATCTGGCCGGTGAGCGGATCGAACAAATCCAGGCGCTCCACTTCATCGTCGAATAGACTGATGCGGAGCGCCGTCTCGGCGTGCTCGGCGGGAAACACGTCAAGCACATCGCCGCGCACTCGAAACGTGCCGCGTTTAAACTCCAATTCATTGCGCTGGTACTGCATCTCCGTCAAGCGCTTGATGACGTCGCGCTGAGTGATTTTTTCCTTCTCGCGTATGTGCAAGATCATGCCGTGATAGTCGACCGGATCGCCGATACCGTAGATGCACGATACGGTCGCGACGATCACCGTATCGTCGCGCTCGAGCAACGATTTCGTCGCCGACAAACGCATCTGCTCGATGTGTTCGTTGATGCTGGAATCTTTTTCGATATAGAGATCGCGCGAGGGTACATAGGCTTCCGGCTGATAGTAATCGTAATAGGAAACAAAATATTCCACTGCGTTTTCCGGCAGAAATTCCCGCATTTCGGAATACAGCTGCGCGGCAAGGGTTTTGTTCGGCGCGAGAATCAGCGCCGGCCGGCCGATGCGTGCGATGACGTGGGCCATGGTGTAGGTTTTGCCGGAACCGGTTACGCCGAGCAAGGTTTGAAACGCCAGGCCATCGTTGATGCCCTCGACCAGTTTCTCGATCGCTTGCGGCTGATCACCCGCCGGCAGGAACGGCTGGTGCAGCTTAAACGGGCTATTCGGAAAAGTGATGATCACTGATATAATTTCGGTCGAAAAACGTTGTATTTTAGCCCAATCCCATCTCGAATCACATCATCTCGATAGGAGTAGCAGTTGGAACTGTCTCACCGCGTTAAAGCTATCAAGCCCTCGCCAACCCTCGCTGTCACGGCCCGCGCCGCGAAACTGAAAGCGGAAGGCAAAGATGTCATTGGCCTCGGCGCCGGCGAGCCTGATTTCGATACGCCGCAACACATCAAAGATGCGGCCATCGACGCGATTAACAAAGGCTTTACCAAGTACACTCCGGTCGGCGGCACCGCGACGTTGAAGCAAGCGATCATTTCCAAGTTCAAACGCGATAACGGCCTCGACTATACAGCGAAACAAATCCTCGTTTCCGTCGGCGGCAAGCAGAGCTTCTTCAATCTGTGCCTCGCAATCATCAATCCCGGCGATGAAGTAATCGTGCCCGCGCCCTATTGGGTGTCGTACCCGGACATCGTGCTGATCGCCGAAGGCAAACCCGTGATCGTCAAATGCGGCATCGAGCAAGGGTTCAAAATGACGCCGGCGCAGTTGAAAGCAGCGATCTCGCCAGAAACGAAAATGGTCGTCATTAACAGCCCGAGCAACCCAACGGGCGCGATGTATTCCGCTGCCGAGTTGACGGCGCTGGGCGAAGTATTGCGCGCTAACCCACATGTGTTGATCGCGACCGATGACATGTACGAACATGTGCGCCTGACGGACGAAGAGTTCTGCAACATCCTCAACGTCTGCCCCGATTTGTACCCACGCACCATGACATTGAACGGCGTCTCGAAAGCCTACTCGATGACCGGCTGGCGCATCGGCTATTGCGGCGGCCCGGAAAACATCATCACCGCGATGGAAAACGTGCAATCGCAAAGCACATCGAACCCAACGTCGATCTCCCAATTCGCAGCCGAAGCCGCGCTGAACGGAGATCAAGGCTGCATCGCGCCGATGGTGAAAGCATTTAAACAGCGCCACGCCTATGTCGTCGAAACATTCAACGCCATGCCCGGCGTGAAATGTCTTCCGGCGCGTGGCGCGTTTTACACTTTTCCCGACACTCGCGGCGCCATTGAAGCATTGGCGAAACGCGGCGTCATCAAAGCGGCGAACGATCTCGCGTTCAGCGAATACCTGCTTGAAAAAGCGGGCGTGGCGGTCGTGCCGGGCTCGGCGTTCGGCGCGGAAGGGTACATCCGGATTTCCTTTGCGACTTCGATGGAAAATCTGAAGAAAGCGTTACAGCGCATCCATCAAGCTATAGCCTGATTCTCAACATCTGAGCATCCGCAGACTGGAGCACGGGTTTTCGCTTTGCACCGCCATGAACTTTCGACTCGAAATTCCACACGTTTCCTCGTTTTTGGGCTATGCCTACGCGCTGACCGGCCGCCTAGGGGCCTGTCGGACTTAAAGGAAATCGGCTGCAAAAGGTTCTGCATCACCGACCCACATGCGCCCAGCATCTATATGATGCGGAACTTCACGCAGGGCGTCTTTGCAGCTGCGTCGCGGGCGAAAGCCGTAGCTGCTCTGCATAAACTCGTTCTCGAAGATCGGTTCGAGTACGCTTTTCAGTGCCGCTTGCACCACGCGGCCTTTAACCGTGGGGATGCCCAGTGGCCGTTGACCACCGCCTGCTTTGGGGATGCTTGCCTTTTATCAAAGCATGCCTTGAGAGGCAATATGCATGCGCTTCTGGCCCTAGGCTACCCCGTCCAGACATCGTGTTGCTACACTGATAGGTAA
>JALYOK010000461.1 GCA_030856925.1 Pseudomonadota bacterium | reverse complement strand
GTTATGGGCGAAGCATTGCGCAGCTTAACGGTTGCTCCCGATGCGCCCTTAAAAGAGTGGTCCGACCCTATCGACAACGCGCTAGAGATTAAAGAAGAGGTTTAGTGTTTCGAGTTATCAATTGGTTACGTGAAAGACGGCCAGAAGGAGCGCGATGCGACGTTGCAAATATTCGCCGGAACGTGGAGAACAACTATTTCGTTGTTTTTTCTGACTCTCAAGCTCGCGACCAGAATCGATTGTCCACACTAATTGGAAGCTCGGGACAGAAGCCTTGAACGTACTCCAACAATTAGAGCGGCTTGGAACTCGGATCACGCGACTGACGGCAGATAGCCGAAAAGTCTCTCCCGGCATCGCTTTCGCGGCCTACCCCGGGGAACGAGCCGATGGCCGCGCCTATATTCCGCAGGCGATTGAACGTGGTAGCGATGCCATACTTTGGGAGCGAGACAATTTTTGCTGGAACGGGGACTGGCAAGTCGCCAACTTGGGCATCACTCAGCTCCGCGATCATGTCGGAGAAATCGCCGACGCCCTGTATGGTCATCCGTCGGAACACCTGTGGATGTTGGGTGTAACGGGCACCAACGGCAAGACCTCGGTGAGCCGGTGGTTGGCGCAGTGCCTTAATGCAAATGAGCGTAAGACCGCCTTACTCGGAACTTTGGGCAACGGTTTTCTCGAGGCCCTCGAACCGGCGATCAACACCACGCCGGACGCCATTGAGTTGCAGGAATATTTGGCGACCTACCGCGAGGAAGGGGCGGACGCCGTCGCAATGGAAGTCTCTTCCCACGGCTTGGCGCAAGGCCGAGTCAACGGTGTTCGGTTCGACGTAGCACTGTTCACCAATCTGTCGCGTGACCATCTTGATTATCACGGCGACATGGCGAGCTATGGGGAAGCGAAGGCCGGACTGTTTGCCATGCCAGGTTTAAAGAATGCAGTGATCAATCTGGACGACATATTCGGTATGGCTTTGGTCGGAAAGCTACGGGACAGCGCAGTGCAAACCATAGGCTATGCAATCGATCAACGCGCGGACTTTGGTTTTCCCACACTGCGCGCGAAGCATCTCGATTTTTCCGCTCAAGGGTTGGCGTTCGAGGTCAGCAGCCCGTGGGGAAATGGCGCCGTCACCGCCCCCGTATTTGGCCGTTTCAACGCCTATAACGTGCTCGCGGTCCTAGGTGGTCTACTCGCAAGCGACCTTGGATTCGCGTCTGCGGTCGAATCCATCGCCGGTATTCAGCCGGTTCCGGGCCGTATGCAGCGGCTTGGCGGCGGTGATCTGCCGTTGGTGTTAGTCGACTATGCGCATACACCCGATGCGCTTGAAAATTCGTTGGGTGCGGCGCGCGAACTGGTGGCCGGCAACGGCCGCTTGGTCTGCGTGTTCGGCTGCGGCGGCAACCGTGATCCGGGCAAGCGTCCGATGATGGGCGGCATCGCCGAAAGGCTGTGCGACCAAGTGATCCTTACCAGTGATAACCCGCGCGACGAAGACCCTCTGTCGATATTGAATGATATCCGCAGCGGCATGATCCGCGGTTGCCAAATCGTTCCCGATCGGAACGCCGCGATCGCTCAGTCTATCAGCCAATCGGGAGAGAGTGACGTGATATTGATTGCCGGCAAAGGACACGAGAATTATCAGGAAATTCGTTCTTTGCGCCTGCCATTTAGCGATGTTGAGGTTGCAAAGCGAGCCTTGGGAGTAAAACCATGATGACATTGCTCGAGGCGGGTGGGGCCATTGGCGCACTCGCCTCCGGACCGAACGTGTCGTTCACGGGAGTGTGTGCCGATAGCCGCAACGTGAAGCAAGGTGACTTGTTTATCGCGCTCAAAGGGGAACGCTTTGACGGTCATGACTACATCCGGAGCGGGTTGAGTTTTGGCGCCGTTGCGGCAATGGTAGATTTTAATTGGCCTGTGCAAGATCTTGGCTTATCGCTTTTGCGTGTGGGTGATACTCGGCTTGCCCTAGGAAAACTCGCTCACGCGTGGCGGGTGTTGAGTAAGACGTCGGTGATTGGCATTACCGGCAGCAATGGCAAAACCTCGGTCAAAGAGATGGTGGCGGCAATCCTGCGCGCCACGTTTTGGAATGAGGGTGGGGGCGAAGTACAAGATGGATTGTTGGCGACCGAAGGCAACCTCAACAATGACATCGGCGTACCGTTGACCCTGCTTAAACTGGGCCCACAACATCGTTATGCGGTGGTCGAAATGGGCATGAATCATCCTGGCGAGATTGCTTATCTATCCCATCTTGCGAGCCCGGACATCGCCCTCATAAATAATGCGCACCGTGCTCACTTGGGGTTGCTTGGAACGGTGGAGGCGGTAGCTCACGCTAAGGGAGAGATTTTTTCCGGCTTGCGGCCAAGCGGCATCGGAATTATTAATGCCGATGATCCTTATGCTTATGTGTGGCGTGAATTGACCGGGTCGCGCCGACGCCTTGAATTCGCGCTGTCGCAGCCGGCGACGGTATCGGCTCGCTACAGTTTGACAGCGTTCGGTAGCCATATCGATTTTCGGACGCCATTGGGAGAAATATCGACCCAACTGCAGGTGCCTGGTGTTCACAACGTCCATAACGCGCTTGCCGCCTGCGCCGTTGCTGTGGCGATGGACGTTAAACCCGATAGCATCAGCGCGGGCTTGAGGGCTTTTGCTGGCGTTCAGGGCCGCATGCAGCGCAGAAGTGGGATTCGAGGGGCCGTGCTGATTGACGATACCTACAACGCCAACCCGGACTCGACGGTGGCGGCCTTGGATGTGTTGGCGCGAATGCCTGGTACAAAAATCTTTGTGCTCGGAGACATGGGGGAAATCGGTCCGGGCGGCGATATGCTCCATGGCGGCATCGGACTGTACGCCAAGGAACGGGGCGTCGATCGGCTATTTAGCATGGGAGAGTTGTCCCAACACGCGGCGGCGAAATTCGGTGATGGCGCGGCGCTCTATGCTCGCGTCGAGGATTTGATAGCCGACCTGCGGCCCCTCGTCCATAGCGGCGTAACGTTGCTGATCAAAGGTTCCCGCTTCATGCACATGGAGCGTGTGGTGAACGAATTCGCTATCGACCCTGTTTACGCCTGACCATGCTCCACGCCTTGGCTGAATACTTATCCGAAGACATTCGAATGTTCAACGTGTTCAGCTACATCACATTGCGCGCGATGTTGGCGAGTATGACAGCGCTGGCCATTACGTTCCTTGTCGGGCCCACCATGATACGTAAACTCACGGCCTATAAAATCGAACAATTCATTCGCCACGATGGCCCGCAAACCCACTTAATTAAAGCCGGTACGCCGACCATGGGCGGAGCGCTGATTCTGGTCGCGATCGGCGTCACCACTTTGCTGTGGGCCGATCTGACCAACCGCTATGTTTGGATCGTGCTGTTGACAACCTTCGGTTTCGGCGCCGTGGGCTGGGTCGACGACTATCGGAAGGTCGTATATCGCAATCCCAAAGGGTTATCTGTTAAGGCGAAGTTCCTCTGGCAGTCAGTAATCGCCGTCGCTGCCGGAACCTACCTCTCATACAGCGCAAAGCTACCGGTGCAGACAGAATTGATCGTGCCGTTCTTTAAGACCGTTGCAATTCCATTGGGCGCCCTGGGATTCATCATCTTGACTTACTTCGTGGTCGTGGGCGCCAGCAATGCAGTCAATCTGACCGACGGATTGGATGGCCTCGCTATCATGCCGACCGTCATGATAGGCAGTGCTCTCGCAGTGTTTGCCTACGTTGCCGGTAACGCGGTGTTCGCCCGTTATCTCGGGCTACCCAACATACCGGGCGCCGGTGAGTTGTGTGTATTCTGCGCCGCGGTCGCCGGCGCGGGATTGGGTTTTCTTTGGTTTAACGCCTATCCCGCCGAGGTGTTCATGGGGGATGTAGGCGCCTTGGCGCTGGGCGCGGCGCTCGGCATGATCGCCGTGATCGTGCGGCAAGAAATAGTGTTATTCATCATGGGCGGGGTGTTCGTGATCGAGACGCTGTCGGTGATGGTGCAGGTGAGTTATTTTCGTTACACCAAGCATAAGTTTGGCGTCGGCAAGCGCATTTTTTTGATGGCGCCGCTGCACCATCACTTTGAACAGAAGGGCTGGAAAGAGAATCAAGTGGTGGTGCGCTTTTGGATTATCACCATGATGTTGGTGTTGTTCGGTCTGTCGACCTTGAAATTGCGATAAGCGAAAACGATGGCGCTTGCGATACTGAATAAACGCTGGCTGGTCTTGGGTCTAGGCGATACGGGACTGTCATTAACGCGCTGGTTATGTGGACACGGAGCAAAGGTGCGGGTTGCGGATACTCGCATCAATCCGCCCCACGCGGCCAAACTCGAACGGGATTTCAGCGGTGTCTCATTGCACACTGGACCCTACCGTCCGGCCGCATTCAGCGATATCGATGCGATCGCGATCAGTCCCGGCGTCCCGCTTCGAGAGTCGCTGGTTCAGGGCGCGGCGGCACGCGGGATTCCCGTTGTAGGTGACATGGAATTGTTCGCTCGAGCTTTAG
>JALYOK010000426.1 GCA_030856925.1 Pseudomonadota bacterium | reverse complement strand
GTAGGTGCAGGTGAACGTTTCGATGATATGACGAGGGATGGTTTTGCCGATATTATCGAGGCGAAAGCCAGATTCCATCGGATGAATGGCGAGCGCGAATACTTCGATCACCTGGCCGCGCTTCGCGGTTGGTGGTACGCGAATTTTTAGATTAGCCACAGCCGCTGACCGTTACTTCGACAATGGCTTGCGCCGACCACAGGGTATCGTCATTCAGGGTTGCAACGGCGAGTACGGTCTGCGACTTCGCCAGCCGCACCCGCGTCGACACCCGCGCTTTGCCGTTGTGGGGACCGAATTCGAATTCGACCATGTCGGGCAGCGGATTATGCTCGGAAAAAAGATGGATCCGTTTCACATAATCGTCGGCGGTCATCGGACTTTCTACCTCAATGACCACAGGCACGACATTGCCGTTCTCCGCAATCTGCGGAATCTCGATCTTGACGCGACCGGGCTGGATGCGCCGCCCACCGAATTCACGTTTGATTGCCGCAGCGAGGTCTTCCGGCGTGGCAAATACCGGCCGCACATTTAAAAAAATCAACGCGGCCCCGCTCGCTTGCAACAAGCGGCGCCGCGAAATCAAGTGCTCGTCTTCAGGCGTAGGTAAATCCATGGTTCTTAAGCGGCAGGGAACGTACTCGTGTGCCGGTCGCCGCAAAGAGTGCGTTGCACAGCGCCGGTATCACGGCGGCCATGGGCGGCTCGCCGACCCCGCCCCAGAAACCACCGGTCGGCACGATCACCGACTCGATCGTCGGGGTCTGCGCCAACGTCAACATCGGATAGTCGACAAAACTGCTCTGCACCACACGACCGTTCTTGATGGTGATCTCCTCGTACATCGATGAACCGAGAGCCCAAATCACCCCGCTTTCGATTTGCGCAACCACTGCGTCGCGATGCACGATATAACCGGAATCCAGCGCGATGATGACTCGTTTCACGTCGATGACATTCTTGTCGCTGACCGAAAGCTCAATTGCTGCGGCGGAAAAACTGCCGTAGGAATCGGCCAGCGCGATGCCGCGAAACACGCCTTTCTCCGTTGGTGTTCCCCAACCCACTGCTTTCGCGACCGCATCGAGGACACCGAGATCTTTCGGTTTTTTCGACAGCAGCGCACGACGAAACTCGTACGGATCCTTCTTTACCGTAAGCGCTAGTTCATCGACGAAGCTCTCGCGGAAGAACGGGTTTTGCGTATGCGCCACCGCGCGCCATGGACCAACCGGCACGTGGGTGTTACGCATCGCGTAGTCGTGATAGATGTTGGGCACGCTGTAGGGCGCGTCTTGGAATACACGCACGCCGATTTGATCGATGCCATCCTTCAGGAACTGCGGCAAGGCGCCTGCCGCGACCGATTGCTCCGCCTGACGAATATTCCAGGCGATCCAGTTGCCGTCCTTGTCCAGGCCCGCTTTGAGCTTGACCACCGACACCGGACGGTAGCGGCCTTGTTGCATGTCTTCCACGCGCGACCATTGCAGACGTACCGGCGTGCCCGGCATGGCCATGGCGATCTTGACGGCTTGTTTAGTGTACTCCTGAGCAAGGCCGCGGCGGCCGAATCCGCCGCCGGCGTGCATTTTGTGGACGATGACTTTCTCCAGGGGAATACTCGCTGTTTCCGATGCGGCAGCGATACTGGATTCGCCATTCTGGGTACCGACCCATACTTCGAGCGTATCGGCATTCAACAACGCCGTTGCGGTCTGCGGCTCCATGGTGGCGTGATTCAGAAACGGCGCATGGTATTCCGCTTCGACGACCTTCGCCGCGGACTCGATCGCCTTAGTATAATCACCTTCTTTGCGGGCAACCGGCACATCCTTTGCGCTCAAACCCGTGCGAATAAATTGCATGATCGACTCGCTCGATACCTTGCCGTTGTCGCCGACATCCCATTCGATGGGCATCGCTTTCAACGCCTGGTCGGCACGCCACCAGTTGTCAGCGACAACCGCAACCCAATCCTCCGCCGCGACGACTTTTTTCACGCCCCGCATGTCTTTGATCTTGGACTCGTCAAAGCTTTTGAGTTTGCCGCCGAACACCGGCACCTGGGCAATCGACGCGTGCAGCATGCCAGGTAAACTCACGTCGGCGGCGAACACGGGCTTGCCCACGGTCTTGTCAGGAATATCGAAACGCGGCGGCGATGTGCCGATCAACTTCCAGTCTTTTGGATCCTTGAGTTTGGGTTCCTTCGGCACATCGAGCTTGGATGCGGCGGGCGCCATCTTGCCAAAGGTCGTGGTGCGATTGCTCGCCTTGTGAGTGATGACGCTGTTGGCGACAGTCAACTCCGCAGCGGGTACGCCCCACTCTTTCGCTGCGGCCGCGACCAGCATCTCACGCGCGGCAGCACCCGCTTTGCGCAGATATTCTTGCGAATCGCGTATAGCGCGGCTGCCGCCGGTGCTCATGGAACCGAACACGCGACTGCGTTTCACGTGTTCGTTCACGGACGCGTATTCGGGCCGCACTTTGCCCCAGTCGCACTCGAGCTCCTCCGCAATCAACATCGGCAAACCGGTGAAACTGCCCTGCCCCATCTCGGAGCGAGCGATGCGGATGATGACCGTGTCATCGGGCTCGATGACGATCCAGTGAGTAACTTCGGGACTCTCGGCCGCGGCTGCGTGGGCGAATTGCGGCATTCGGACGCCGACCATCAGGCCGCCGGTGACAGCGGCGGATTTGATCAGGAAATTGCGGCGATTGCGATTGAACAATGATGTCATGGTAGGTTCCTCTCTCACATCGATTTCGCGGCAAGATGAATGGCGTCGCGGATACGCGCGTAGGTCCCGCAACGGCAGATGTTGATCATCGCATTGTTGATGTCTGCATCACTGGGCTTCTTGTTCGTGCTGAGCAGCGAGGCGGCGGCCATGATCTGCCCGCTCTGGCAATAACCGCATTGGGGAACTTGCAGCTGCACCCAGGCTTTTTGCACCGGGTGAGAACCGTCCTTGGACAAGGCTTCGATGGTGGTGATTTTCTTACCTTCTACGGCGGACAACGGCATGACGCAAGCGCGCACCGGCTGGCCGTCCATATGCACCGTACACGCGCCGCAAGCGCCGATACCGCACCCATACTTCGTTCCGCGCAAACCCAACTCGTCGCGCAGCACCCACAACAGTGGCATGTCGGCTTCGACATCCACGCTTACC
>JALYOK010000379.1 GCA_030856925.1 Pseudomonadota bacterium | reverse complement strand
AGCATCATCGGTTTTCCATCCGGCGGCGTCACAATGATCGAATTCGTGTTCTTGATCTCCGTGTCGAGCCTTACATTTCCCGCAAAGACCAATCCATCCAGGGCGCCTAGGCCCTTGGCGAAAGGCTCAGGCAACCGGCCTGCCATAAAATCCTGCTTTGTCAATTTATACATTCCACCTTCGGCCGGATCTTTCATTCCCGCGACTGCGCCAACGGTGTTGGTGTGTACGCTGCCATCGGGTGCGACTTCCATCCCGTCTGGCCCACCTTCAGGCATTGCGACAAAATGAACGTCTGCGTCCCAGCCGTTGGCAATCGGGTCGATGGAGTCGTGAGGAACCATCCAAATTCCCGATGCAGTCACCGAGGCTGGCTCATAGGCGGCGCCACCGATTGCGGTGTCGGCGATGTAGAGATTGCCTTCTTTGTCAAATCCGATGGCATTGGGCAGCGTGGCGATCGCTTTGGTTTTCTTCCAGAAGGTCGAGTCAAAGCCCATCTTAATTTGCCCGAGCACCACGCCATTGGGGTCAAACACGACAATGGCCGGCTGCGCGTGACCAGCGTCCTTGATATGTTCGCCCGCCGCGGTCGCTAGCGGAGAGGCGGCAGAGCAAAGAAAGATTGCCCCCTTCGGAAAACGCCGCGTTGCGACCGGATTGACGGCCATGCCCAGTGGCGCCGTCAATCCGGTCACGAGTTTCTCCTTGACCATCTGCAGGGTGCCGTCGGACTGCACCTCCAGCTTGCTGACATATCCCCCACCCTCGATCCAGTGAAAACCTTTGTCTGGCATACCCAATTCGGCAGCGTTCGAAACAAAGACGTACTTACCGTCTTCGCTAAAAATGGCGCCTTCCGGGTTGTCGAAAACCTTGAGCTCCTGAATTATTTGGCCTTTTACCGGGTAAGGTTCTGGGGCGTCAGCGAGCGCAAATGGAGACAACGACAAACACCCAACTATCGATAGACCTATCTTCGTGCTTTGAACACATTTCATTGCTGGTTTCCTTCTAGTGGTATTGGTGACACGTCGCGAGAAACGGAAAATAACGAAAACTCCAACTGCATTAGTGGCTTTAATTGCAAACAATAATAATGCAATTAAAGTATACCAAAGAGTAAATAAAAATGGTTAGTCATGGCGCAAGCAAAAGTACGGCGCGACTGTTCGCGCAGGCGACGCTGACACTGGCGTCGCCGGTGCAGCGTTTTGTTGGACGAAGCCGCTACGCGGAGGAAGCGGTGGCGACGTTTTGGATTCAAATATAACCTCACCCCTCTCGCGAGGGATTGTTCCATGCCGAACTATGAGGTTATCTTAAGATGAAAGCATTGTCCGACGCAGATTTCAAACAGAACGAATAAGGTTAGATCGTGGCTCGCTTCGCTCGCACGATCTAACCTTATTCGTTAGGCAATTTTCGTTGCATAACGACATGACTACCGCGACGTCGAATTTCGTTGAATTCGTTTCTCTCGAGAATTTGGCAAACTTCCTTACCGGACAAAACTCGAAGCCTACGCAACAGCGACCTCGATCTGAGTCACGTAGACCTCACCCGAGTGTCGACGCGCAATTTCACTTTCAGAAGCAGACTCAAAAAACAGCTCTAATGCTTCGCGCAGATTTTGCCGCGCCAAATCGATACTATCGCCCTGACTCGTAATGTCCAACTCAGGACACAAGGCAACGTATCCGTTGCCTTCCCGTTCAATTACGGCCGTTAGGCGGTGCTTCATATTGCCTCCGTGGTGAGGATGATCGCTTGCCCAATAGTTTTATGCAGATGAATTTTCACTACGGATTTAATGTACCAGAAACATGGAGCTGCTCGTACGAGAGGCGCTTCGTAATAGCACCCTAGCTGGTATAGTTCCAGTTCGCCAAGGACCACCTCAGACCTCGCGCGACGCTGCTCCTTCTTGCAACCGCGCTGTTCGATTCGCTGGGTGGAGGCGGCTCGGGACCGGGTGGTAAAAGACCGAAATCTGGGACACACCACGCCCCTTTTGCCTGCGACCGCCTTTTCCCACGCAACCTCAAACCGGTCGAGCGATTCTTTCGCGCTGCCAATACCAATATGAATTGTCTTACTCGTCTTCATTGCCAACAATTCTCTTTACGTCACTCCAAAAATCCGACCGCAACTTTATCGCGGGCTCGAATCTGTAAGCATTTCGATATACG
>JALYOK010000346.1 GCA_030856925.1 Pseudomonadota bacterium | reverse complement strand
GGCGTGGCGTGCAGCAATTCTACAAGATCAGCCTGGGTTTTGAGGCCGACTAGCCCGATTTTCTCACTTTACACCGGCAAAAAGCCTCTCAGTCTGACATAACTGATTTTGCCAATGAGGGAGTGGCTCGCGATTGGTTAGTCCTTGTGCTTACGCCAACGCACCGCGGCGCCTCCACCTGCGCCAACGAGTATTGCCATGGACCAGAACATCGCGCCTGCGCCAAGCAATGAGCCGAAAGCGCCGAACACCAGCGGTAAGATCACTTGGCTGCTATTGATAATTGTCGATCGCAAGCCCAGAGCTTCACCCACCCGGCCCGCGGGCGAGCGCGAATGCACGAGCGACATAATGTTCGGCTGCGCTGCGCCGAGCCCGAGGCCAAGCAAAAACGCGACCGCCAACAGCGGCGTGAGTGACGAAAGGAACGGAAAGACCGCGAAGCTGGCACTCGCGGTAAAAAGCGTGTAGGTCAGCACCTGCCATTCCGTGAACCGGCGGGACAGGCGAGGCATCGCCAGGCGAATAACAAAAGTGGCCAGTGCGAAGCTGCCGAGCACCAGGCCGATCTGCGACGCCGACAGGCCGACGCGAATCCCGTGCACGGGAATGACAAACGTTTGCAGATCCCAGGACATCGAGATCAAGGAGGTGGCGATCATGACACGCCGCAGTTCGGTATGCTTCAATAGATCAAGCGGATGCCGTGGCTCGGGGATTTTCGGTTGGCCATCGCGTGCCGGCAGTAATTTGCGGTTAACCCACAATAGCACCAGCGCGACCAGCACCTCGCCCACCAGCACAGCGAACGTGGCGCGATGTCCAACCGAGTCGATTAGTGCGCCACTTGCCACAGGCCCGATAAAGCCGGAGATGGATGCGCCCAGCGCAAGCCACGAAAATGCAACCTGTCGATTGTTGGGATCGGCGCGCTCGCCAACGAGGTGTTGGACGGCAAGCATTGCCAACATGCAACCGCTACCGACTAATGCCGATGAGACCATCAAGGGAGCCACGTCAGCGGTTGCGTAAGGGAAAACCGCAGGCAGCAGCATCCCGCCGAGCATAAGTAGAATGCCGATCAGGGTCGGACGCCAGGCTCCCACTGCATCGAGCCAGCGGCCGGCGGGCATGGCGATCAGCATCGGCACCAGTGAGAAAAGCGCCAGGATGACGCCGACGGTAAAGGTAGACGTGTTATTTTCGAGCGCATAGAGCGAAGCCGTCATGCGCGCGGACACCAATCCCAGGTGGGCAAGCACCGCGATCGCAATAATTCGCACTAAGGCCATGATTTAAATTGGCCGAAAGCGGTAAGTCTCGCTAGTCCGCAAGAAGTGAATGTTGCTCTGTGGTTAGGCTTCACGGTGTCACGCACTTACAGGGATCCGCCAGAAAAACAGCCTAATTGTGACTTCATTAAGTCGCGTGCGCCACGTCGACGGCGCTAGCCAAGCGCTAGGCGAGTTAGATGCGCATCGTGGCGTGCAATCGGAAAATAAACGGTATCACAAAACTGTAATATCTCGACGGCAAGATTCTGGATTGAGTTCATTCGTAACCAACCCTCAATCCGGAGAAAAACAATGCAACGCAAACTGACTATCAAGCCGATTGTGCTGGCCGTGGCGATGCTAGCTTCGTCCCCCGGCTTCGCCGCACCCGTGTTCGTCAACCATCTCACCGTTTCCGGCGGCGCCACAGACCTCGCGCCCGACCCCGGCGGAACCGGCGGCGCCAACGTCAATCGCCTCGGCGGTTTCGGCTCGGATTTCTATTACGATCGCACTCAAGATGTCTACTACGGGCTCAACGACCGCGGCGCCGGCGGCGGCGTCTACAGCTATGACACTCGTGTGCAAAAATTTAAACTCGATGTAAATCCCGTCACCGGCGCCATCGGCAATTTCAACCTAATCGATACCATTCTTTTTAAGGATGGGGCCAATTCATTCAATGGCTTAAACCCCGAAAAACTTAACGGCGATAAGTCGATCTTGGGTCGCAGCTTGGATTCCGAGGGCTTTGCCGTTGGCCGTAA
>JALYOK010000129.1 GCA_030856925.1 Pseudomonadota bacterium | reverse complement strand
TATACGCCTGCTGCGGCGTGACAGTCAAGCCGCTTCGTTCGCCCTGGGGTAGTGAGCCGAAAGGCAATATCCGTGGAGCATCCCGAGTGGCCTGGCGGGAAATCCGCGCCCCTATTACCTCTTCGCGAAGCCGTTCATAAGGTTATAAGGCGACTTGGTGTTTACCGACGGCGACTTCGTTCCAGTTCATGCCATTGCCGGGGCGATCGGAGATGAGAGCGTGGCCATCCTTGATCACGATCGGTTCCGCCAGAACCGGCGCGGCCCAATCGACATACTCCAGCCAATGGCAGGTCGGCGTGACGGCAAGCAAATGGCTACTCACTTCCGGAAAAAGATGACTCGACATCGGCATACCTGCCGATTCCGCCATGGCCGCCGAGCGCATCCAACCGGACACGCCGCCGATGCGCATTAAGTCCGGCATAGCGTAATCGCAGGCCTGCGCCGCAAGAGCTTTGTACATGTCGTGAGGCCCCCAAAAGTTTTCGCCGATCTGGATCGGCGTTTTGGTGTCGCGGGCGATGAGGGCATTGCCTATGTTGTCGTCGGCGAGAATAGGCTCCTCGATCCAATGTAAGCCTTCATCGTCGAGCGCGCGGCAACGCACCAGCGCCTCGGTCGTTGTCAGCCCTTGGTTGTAGTCGCTCATGAGAACGATGTTGCCGCCGACTGCGTCGCGCACCGCGCGCACCACTTCCACGTCCTCGCGGACCGTGGCGTAACCGAGCCGAATTTTCATCGCGTTAAATCCGCCCTCCAGCAATTCGACCGCCTGCGCCACAACTTTCTCTTTTCCCATCAACCCGAGACCACAACTGTTGTAGGCTTTCACCGGACGAACTTCGCCGCCCAGCAGTTTTACCAGCGGCACACCCTGCGCTTGCGCCAACGCGTCCCACGCCGCCATGTCAATGGCCGATAGCGCAACGTAGACCAAGCCTTGCAACCCAAGCAGGCGAAACCGCTTGTGCAGCTTCTGTTCGAGATTGAAGGGCGCAACCGTATCGGCTTTTACCACTGCGAGCATTTCTTGAAGCAAGTTTGCAGTGGGTTTCGACGCCATCGGTGTCAAGGTAAACACATAGCTGCGCCCGGTTATGCCTTGATTGGTTTCGAGGTCGAGCAACACCAGCGGCGCGAAGCCAATCGATCCGCTTGCCGTGGCGAGCGGCCGTTTCATCGGGACATTGACCGCGCGGACGCGGAAGTTTTTGATCGTTAGTTGGTCATTACTCATTGCGAGAAACTCTCCTGTTAAAGCGATCCGACATTATGAAAATAACCGCAGTGTCATCCCCACCAACGCGGGAATCCAGGGCATTGGTAAAACTTACTGACCCAAGCCTGCCGCGACGACATATTTTGGACTTAGCCACATAGTCTTTAGATCGTTGTCGATCTGCCGTTTTCATGCAGCTTCAGTACGGTATAAATAAATTTGTGGATCGGTGTCGCGACCCGAAGCTCTTCGCCAAGCTTGACAACAGTGCCGCTGAGCCACGGCAGTTCCAGCCGATTGCCTCGATTCAGGTCGCCCAGCATGGACGCGACCATGGTCGCTGGCAAGTCGTCCGCCCACGTCAACGATTGTTCGACTTGATCGTCCGGCAAGCTCACGCCTTTTGCGCGACCAACCGAGACAACTTCTTGCAACGCCGCTTTTAGCATTGCCCGAGTTTCCGGGTCGCTGCGAATCGGACCGATCGAGAGCCGTGTGGCGCAAGTCATAGCACTGAAGCTGGCGAGGAAGATAAACTTTTGCCAGATGGCGCGCGTAATGTTGTCGCTGACCACATGATCGATATCGGCTTGCTTGCACAACGCCGCAAACGCCTGGATGCGCTTGGATGTCGTGCCATCCAATTCGGCGAATATCAATCGCGCCATCGTACCGTTGTGTCGAATCAAACCCGGACTTTCGATCAGTGCGGCGATGTTGGACACGCCGCCGATGACTCGTTCCTTGCCGTAATGCTTGATCAAAATGTCCTCGGCGACGACGCCATTTTGCCACGACACTACGGTGCTGTTCGGCCCCATCAACGGCGCAATGGCGCGCACCGCGTCTTCTGTGCTCCATAGCTTCACCGAGATCATCACCAAATCGGCGTGGCCGATGCTTGCGGGGTCATCGGTCGCCTTCACCTGTTTCAACGTAACATCGCCGTTTGCGCTCAAAATTTTCAGTCCCTGGCGCTGCATCGCGGCAAGGTGTTCGCCGCGGGCGATGAAGGTGACATCGCCACCGCACGCCGCGAGGCGCGCGCCAAAATAGCCGCCGACCCCGCCGCTGCCCATCACAACGATTTTCATTTCGTTCTCCCCAAAGTTTAAACGCAAAGCCGACCGCTATGCGGGTCAATCATACTCTGGGTTGCAAGCTGGACGAGGTTATGACGGGATACCTGAACAGAAACGCTAGGCGTCGACTGCAGGAAAGCTACATCGACAAAAATCGTCGTCGTTCGGGCGTCGAGTAAAACGAATCGATGTGTCGCTAGGTTTTGTGAGCGCGGGAAGTGCTCAACTCGCGCGACTGCCCCTTAGCGTCCACGGTGAGCAGTATGACGGGACGGCGCCAGACGCGAGCCACGTATTTCAGCACTTGGTTGGCCCGTTCCAAATCCAAGCCGCGGCCGTCGTCGCTGTGATCATGCTCCAATACCAGGCTGCCATCGTTCTTAAGTTCGGTGACAGCAATACGCGGTGCGCCATAGTTGAATTTATTGCCGATAATGGATTCGCGCACGGAATTGAGATCGCGGCTCATCACTTTGATCTCGCCGTCTTGTTTGGCTTTGAAGACGAATAGGCCGAGTTTGTCGGCGAGCTCGGCGTTCAAGTGATTTCGCACGAATCCGAAGTCGTCTTCTTCGCGGCAGATGCGGCGCGCTTCGTCGAGGCCTTTTTCCTCGACGATATGTTCCCACATGGAAAAGCCGAGATGGTAGGGGTTGACCGCCAGCGCGGTTTGCTCTTCGCCGGCGATCGGGCGAACCACGTCGGAGTGGGCTTTGATTGCACTCAAATACAATTCCTGAGGCAGGAAATCTGCTTCGCGCAATAAGCGAGCGTGCCAATAGGACGCCCAACCTTCATTCATGATTTGGCAGGCAAATACGGGATAAAAATAAAATGATTCTTCGCGCACCGCGAGAAAAATATCGCGTTCCCATTCGTCCAGTTCGGGCGCGTAGTTGGCGATGAACCATAGCAAATCGTATTCGGGGTGCGGCGGGATCGTGAGTTGATGCGGTGTTTCAGGCAGGCCACGTCCGGGGCTCACCTCACCGGGCAAGCTGGCGAAGCGTGACCTGAACGCTTGTTCCGGCGCCACTTCCGGCTTGATCACCTTTGCAGCGTAGCGGGCGCGATGCAATTCGCGGTTGCTGTCAACATGAGGCTCGAGCGCCAGCGCCGCGTCCATCACCGCTTCGACCTTCGCTACACCGTGTTTAGCGAACGCCAGTTCGATGCGGTTCGCGTGGGCAGCGGCTTGCTCGACGATGTGACCGCCGGCCATTTCGTGAAAACGTGCGAACAGTTGATTATTCTTCGCAAAATCCGCGTGGCCCAGCACATGGGCGGTGACCAGCGCGTTTTCCGCCATGGTGTTGGTATTGACCAGATACGCGTGGCACGGGTCACCCGGAAACATCACCTCGAAAATATGCGAGTTCCCCATGGTCTGGCGAATCATTTGATGGATATACCGCACGCCAAAGGACCAGTGGCGCATGCGCACCGGCAATCCGTAGGACGCAATTTCCAGCATAAAGCTGGGTGGCGCCATTTCAAAATCGACTGCGTAATAATCGAGGCCGAGCTTTTGCGCCAGCGCTTCGATGTGCTCGGCGTAAAAATTAAGCGTGGTCACGCGACTGCCCACCACGAATGTGGCGCCGCCGAAGAGAAAAATACGTCAGTTTTTTTGTCATCATTAATTATGCCGCGCTACACCAGCTTGTTCCTGAAAAAATGTACGGATGGCGTTCCAGATCTCTTCATGGCGCGACAGCAACGCGAATCCGACCGGCAGGCCGACGCGCTTTAAATCGGCAGCAATTTGCGCCAATTCTGTTTGTGATGCACCGGGGCCCATCATGCCGGTCTGCACGTAGCCGATGTAGTTGAGTTCTTTCGCCAACTCTGTCAACAGAGCCGTCGCCGGCGCACGGTCCTCGCGAAAGTTCTCGCCGTCGGAGGCGTAGAATAAGTAGCGGTTATAGCGACTGACATCATAGCGCTCGCGAAAAATGTCGAGGCTTAAGCGGAACACCGACGAGGCAACTGTGCCGCCGCTACCGCTCGCCCGGAAAAATTCCTCTTCGGAGAATTCCCACGCATCGTCGGTGTGCGCGAGGAACACGGTTTCTACCCGTGAATACTCCCGTCGTATCCCTTGCAGCGCGAAAAAGAAAAACGTCTTCGCCAGCTTGCGCTGGGTTTCGTTCATGCTGCCGGACACGTCCACAGCGAAAACCACTACTGCATGATTCGAGGGCTTCGGCCGCTGACTGATCTGGCGAAAGCGCAGATCGTCATTAGTAAACGGCGCAGCGGCGGGCTGCACGGCGCGGCGCTTGATCGCTTCCTTCATGGTTCGGCGACGATCGAGGCGGGCGCGGGGGCCGTGCTTGTCCCAACCTTCCCGCACCCATTCTTCGTCGTTGATCGCGGCATTTTTTTTCGGCTTGAGGTCGGGTAACTCAAGCTCTTCCCAGAGCCAATCGACGATTTCATCCATTTTGAATTCCATCGCCAACTGGAATTCGCCCTGGCCCTTGCCGCCGTGTCCCAGTTCGTCGCCATCGCCCGGATCTTGGCCGGGGCGTAGCACGTCGCCGGGCTCGCCTTTGCCTTGGCCAACGCCGGTATGCTCCTCTGGGTCGGCAAGTCGAAAGCGTGCATGCTCCAATAATTTCACCGGAACTACGACGGTGCGATCTTGGGTGTTAGTCAGCGCATCGGCGCCGCTGACGAGGTCCGGCAGGCTTTGTTTGACGGCGTCGCGGACTTTCTCGTTATGGCGCAACCAGTCGCGCGCACCGCGCGAAAATAAGTCATACCACGGCGATTCGGCGGCGATGTTGCGAAATGAACTCACTCTTGCGCCAACAAAGTCGTAACGTAGTTCAATGCTTCGCGCGCGCTGTGTTGGTCGTAACCATACTCATCAACCAGGCGCTTTTCCACCACAGAAATTTTCTGCTTGGCTTCTTCGTCCGGGCGGGTCGAGGAACTGACCAAACGCAACACGTCGCGCCGCTGCTCGAACAAATACTGTTCGACCGCATCGTGCAACTGGCCATGGCTGTCGAGGCTGAATTTCTCGCCGCGTTTGAACGCGCCCATGGCTTTGCGCACCACTTCTTGGCGGAAGGATTGCTTGCCGGAATCGGAGATGCTGATTTTTTCTTCCACCGAACGGAGGAAGCGCTCGTCGGGCTTCCGCTCTTCGTTGGTGATAGGATCTTTGACGGTGCGATTGTCGAGAGAGGCTTCGACTTCGTCCAGATATTTGTTAAGTAAATCCTGCGCCTCCTGCTCGAACGAGACGAACAGCGCTTTGTGAACATCTTCCTTCACCCAGCGATTGTAAAAATCCTTGCGGGCGATCACCAGGAAGTCGACCCATTTGCGCTTTTTCTTGGAGTCCATGCGGGCGTCGGATTCAATCGAATCTTTTAAGGACAGCAGCACATCCATGGTGGTGAGGCTCTGGCTATCGCTTTGAATGATGGCGTTAGACAAAGCATTGATGACGAAACGCGGTGATACGCCGGATAATCCTTCATCCGGCGATTTGGCCTTGAGCCGTTCGGCTTCCGAGCGATTGACGCCATCGACGTCTTCGTTCGCATATACGCGTACGCGCTTGGAGAACTCGGCTTCCTTTTGCTCGTTTTCCGACAACCTCGTCAGGATCGCGAACACCGCGGCAACATGCAACACGTGCGGGTCCAGATGGACTTCCTTGAATGCCTGGGCGCTGGACGTGAGCTTCTTATAAATGCGCGCTTCTTCGCGGTAGCTCAATGTGTACGGAACTTGGATGATAACCATTCGGTCAAGCAGCGCCTCATTCTCACTTTCCTGTAAGAACTTGCGAAATTCGGCGAGATTAGTGTGAGCCAAAATCGTTTCATCGAGATAAATGAGCGGGAAGCGTGCGACCTTGACGTTTTTCTCCTGCGTCAACGTCAGCAATAGATAAAGGAATTCGCGCTTGACCTTCAATATTTCGATCATCTCGAGCAAACCGCGGCTTGCGGCATACACCGCGCCGGACCACGACCACGCGCGGGGATCACCTTCGTCGCCGTATTCCGCGACTTTGGACAGATCGACGGAGCCGACCAGATCCGCCAAGTCTGCCGTGGTCGGATCGTGAGGCGCGTAGGTGCCTATTCCCATGCGATCGGCTTCGGAAATGAAGGTGCGCTCAACCGGCATTCTCATGAAGTCGCCGGCGAATTCATCTTCCAGGCGCGCGCGGCAATACGGGCAGGTTTCGCCGTGGATATCCACGCCATAGGTTTCGCGGAAGCTTGCGCGCATGGTGTGAGGCACCAGATGCAACGGCGATTCGTTTACCAGGCATCCTTGAATCGCGTAGATGGCGCCGGCGTCGGTATGGCTATATTCCTCCAGGCCACGCTTCAGCATGATAACCATGCTCGATTTTCCGCCGGAAGGAGGCCCAAGCAGCAGCAACAGGCGGCGGCCCACCTCCGAGCCGGCGCTCGCAGCTTTAAAGTAATCCGCGAGACGCGCGAGAGCCTCATCGACGCCGAACAATTCATCGGAAAAGAGTTTGTAGCGAATCTGGCCATCGTCCGCGGTTTCGATGCCTTGCCAGCGAATCATGTCCCACATATATTCGTGGCTGGAGCGGGCGACCCCTAGTGCGTCTTTAGGAACAATGTTTTCGAGAAATTCGGAAAATGCACCGGACCAATGCGCAGCGCGATGTTCGCGCGCATAGGTGGAAAGCGATTGCACGAAACTTCCTTGGCGCTCGCTTGAGTGTGAATTATTATCGTGCGACATAGGACACTCCTTCCCTATCTCTAGTTGTCAAAGCATTGACCGATCCAGTGTGGATTCGTTCAATACCAGCGGATTCGTTTAATTATCTGAGTATAGAAGATTAGCGTAATTCGGCATTAACGTTAGTAGCAGTTTGCGCGCTGACAAAGTCTATCGTTTGCCATGAGTTTGGGGTTTGGTTAGTATGCAGCATCCAGAGCTTTTCAATGGTCAGTCATGAAATTGCCGCAGCAAATGGAGTGCATCGATTTCTCGTCGCCCGGTGGTCCCGAGGTTATGCATCTGGTCGGTCGTCCGCTGCCCGCGCCTAAGCCTGGTGAAGTAGTGATCAAAGTTGCCGCCGCCGGCGTTAACCGCGCCGATTGTTATCAGCGTCAAGGCGCGTATCCGCCGCCTTTGGGCGCGTCGGACATTTTGGGGCTCGAAATTGCGGGGACCGTCGCCGCGTTAGGGGAGGACGTAAGCGGTTGGAAAGTTGGCGACCGTCTCTGTGCCCTCGTTTCCGGCGGTGGGTACGCGGAGTATTGCGCCGCACACAGTGGCAGTTGCTTTTCGCTGCCAACCGGTTACGACTGGGTGAAAGCTGCGGCGTTGCCGGAAACGTCGATGACCGTGTGGAGCAACATTTGGATGCGCGCGGAGTTGAAGCCGGGCGAAACCCTGCTGGTTCAAGGCGGCTCCAGCGGCATCGGCACCACGGCGATTCAACTGGCGAGCGCACTGGGTCATCGCGTCTTCGTCACCGCCGGCAGCGATGAAAAATGCACTGCGTGTGAAAGGCTCGGCGCCGAAAAAGCAATCAATTACAAAACCCAAGACTTCGTTGAGGCGGTCAAAACACTGACCGATGGTCGCGGTGTCGACGTCATCCTCGATATGATCGGCGGCGACTACATACCGCGCGAACTCAACACCTTGGCCGAAGAAGGTCGCCTTGTGCTAATCGCGTTTCAGCGCGGCATGCAAGCAAATGTCGATTTGGGTTTGATCATGCGCCGTCGTTTGACGGTCACAGGATCCACTTTGCGTGCTCGCGATGAAACCTTCAAAACCGAAGTCGCTCGTGCTGTCAAAGAAAAAGTGTGGCCGCTGCTTGAGGCGGGATCCCTGGCGCCGGTGATCAGTGCGACCTTTCCGTTGGCCCAGGCGGCTGACGCCCATCGCTTAATGGAATCGAGCCGGCATATCGGCAAAATCATTCTGAAGTTGGAATAGCAATGCATTGGGATTTGCCCTATCCGTCGCAACGCATGCCGCTGCTGGCGCGCAATGTGGTCGCGACGTCGCAGCCATTAGCCGCGCAGGCTGGCATTGAAATGCTGAAAAAAGGCGGCAATGCCGTCGACGCCGCCGTCGCCACCGCAATAGCGCTCACCGTAGTAGAACCAAATATGAATGGCATCGGTTCCGACGCATTTGCCATCGTTTGGGATGGCGAAACCCTGCATGGGTTGAATGCATCCGGCCGTGCGCCCAAGGCTTGGAACCTGCGCCGTTTCGCCGCTTACGACGCCATGCCGACTACCGGCTGGGATTCGGTCACCGTGCCGGGTGCGGTTTCTGCCTGGGTCGCCTTATCGCAGCGATTCGGCAAGCTGCCGTTTATGGATTTGTTTGTGCCGGCGCTGATTTACGCCGAAAAAGGTTTCGCCGTTTCACCGATCACGGCGATCAATTGGGCGACGCAGGCGGAAAAATATAGCCAATCGCCGGATTTCGCAGCGGCGTTTCTGCCCAATGGCCGCGCGCCGAAGGCGGGTGAATTGTTTCGTTTTGCCGACCAAGCCTTCAGTTTGAGCATCATCGCCGCCAGCAAAGGCGAAGCGTTTTATCGCGGGGAACTCGCGAAAAGGATGGTCGCCCACAGCCGAGCTCAAGGCGGCGCACTGGCGCTCGACGATCTTGCTGAGCACCAAGTCGATTGGGATCAGCCGATGGGGCAAAATTATCGCGGGGTTACGCTCCACGAATTGCCGCCGAACGGGCAGGGTATTGCTGCATTGATGATGCTGGGCATCCTGCAGCACGTAGATATGGCTACGGTTTCGGTCGATTCGGTCGATTTCGTTCACCTTCAACTGGAAGCGATGAAGCTAGCGTTCGCCGATCTCTATTATTATGTTGCGGAAGCTGGCGCGATGCAGGTTTCAGCACAGTCATTGCTAACCCCGAGCTACCTGGCGGAGCGCGCGAAGCTCATCAATCCGAAACGGGCGAGCTATCCCATTTGGGGTCTGCCGGCCGATATTGCCAACGGCAGCGAAACGGTTTACCTCAGTTCCGCTGACGCCGGTGGCATGATGGTGTCTTACATTCAGTCTAATTATATGGGTTTCGGATCCGGCGTCGTCGTACCGGGGACGGGTATCAGTCTTCAGAATCGCGGCGCGGGCTTTAGCTTAAATCCCGGTCATCCCAACTGCGTCGCCCCGCGCAAGCGACCATTCCATACCATTATTCCGGGATTCATCACGCAAAACGGCGCGCCGCTCATGAGCTTCGGCGTCATGGGAGCGGCCATGCAGGCGCAAGGTCACGCTCAAATGGTGGTCCGCATCGTGGACTACGGACAGAATCCTCAAGCCGCGTCCGACGCGCGGCGCTGGTTTTTGGGCGAAGACCAACTGGTTTATTTCGAACAAGGCTTCGACCGCGGGGTCATCGAGCAACTGGTCGCGCGCGGCCATCGCGTCGCCGCCAATGCCCCCGCGTTCGGATGCGGCGGCGCTCAATTGATTTATCGGCAAGACAATGGTGTTTACGTCGCCGGCTCGGACCATCGCAAAGATGGTCAGGCAGTGGGATTTTAGCTAAGGCAAGGCCCTGAGAGGCAATGGCCCGAGGCCACCCCGTATCGGCGAGGGTGCTGGCTCGATAGATTTCAGGGCTTGATGTAAACGTAGTGTTCGCGCGCCTGCAAACGCGCGATCTCCGCCACCCCGGACGGCACTACTTTGACCTGCGGCAGCACTCTGTCTGCTTTGATCTTGAAAAAATCCATGCTGTTCTTGCAGATCTCGAACTGCACGCCTTTGTCGGCAAGCTCCTCGATTGCAAGGGCATAGGGGTTACCGTTTTTATCGGCGGTTCCCTCAAGCAGTAAATTGATTCCTTTAAAGAGAGCCACCAGCGTGATCTTGGCGCTCGGATCAGCGCGCAGATGGTTGCGAATATTACCGATCGCTAGCAGGCCTTGGGACTCGGTATCCATCAAGTGGTAGACGACTTTGATCGGATCGTCAGCGTGAGCAGCCGGCGCGCACGCTAAAACAGCAAACATGAACACAAACGACGCCCCTCGGCGTATACGACCCAGCATGATGTTCCTCTGCGTTCGTTAGCGAAGTTTCACCTTATCGGAAAGGGGTGGGACGTGCAATAGGCGAGCTGGACGGAGTTTATTTGACTTGTCGAGAATAGACATAACAGTTAAAGGAAATGCCTAAAAACAGATTCTTAAGAGCAATTTCTATAGTATTATATTTAAACTAAAATCAAGCATCGCTACTCACTCTAATCCTTGAATGAAAAATCACAGTAAGCCGTTCGCGATGGCGCCCACTCTAATTTTCCAGAGGCTGCGATGGCAGTAGCCACATTTTTGCTTAACTCTTTGGCGCCCGGCATAGCCTGGAGCAAGCGGCTATCCCGTGCTTGGAGTTGCGTCGTTATAGGCAGTTTGTTTGGATTCGCTGTCCTCACGGGTTATTTTCAGTTGTCACTCATTTGCTTGTTGGCCACCGCTTCGGCGATTTATTTCCTCGCTTCCTTTGCTGTGTACATCACCGTGACAGGGAATCAATTGAGAGTGGGGATGGAGCGTGTCAGCCGCGGCGATTTGTCCGGCGGTCCACAAACCCGATGGAAGGCCGTGAAAGGAGCCCAGGTTGAACGGCTCGCCAAGATGAATAACAACCTGGTCGAACTTGTTACCCAAGTGCGGCAGAGTTCTGACACGATTATGAGTTTCGCGCGGGTCGTCGCCGAAGGAAACAATGACTTGGCCGAGCGCACCGAACATCAAGCCTCGACCTTGGAGGAAGTTGCCTCGACCATAGAAGAATTGGCGGCAACAATTCAACAGAACGCGCGTCGCTGCGGCGAGGCCAGCAAATTGACCGGTGAATTTTCAGTTACGGTTTCGCAGGGAGCCGATGGCGTGAAGAACGTCGCTCGAGCGATGGAACGCATCAACGCCAATGCAAAAAATATCGGAGACATAGTCGGCCTAATCGAAGGCATTGCATTCCAAACGAACATTCTCGCGCTTAATGCCCGGGTCGAAGCGGCCCACGCCGGCGACGAGGGCCGCGGCTTCGCGGTGGTTGCTAACGAAGTGCGTAGCCTCGCGCAACGCAGCGCCGAGGCGGCGAAGGAAATCAAGACGCTCATCGATATTTCCACACAAAGCGTTAGCGAAGGCGCGCTCGGCATCCAAGACGCGGCACGTACAATGGATCAGGTTGTCGCCGGAGTGAAATCGGTCGCGGAGGTGGTGCGCAATATTGCAGCCGCATCGGAGGAACAGAGCCAAGCGACGGCAGAGGTGAGCCGCGCCATCGTGCAAATGGACTCGGTGACCCAACAAAACTCGGCTTTGGTGCAACAGGCCTCAGCGGCGTCGCTGGATTTTGAAAATGAAGTGCAGCACCTCGACGAAGCACTTGTACAGTTCCAAACCGACAAAGTCGAAGGACGGGATACGGCGGTTGCCCTGGTCAAACGCGCGGTCGCCCATATCGGTGCGGTGGGTTTGCAGAAAGCAAGCGACGATTTTGATGATCCCAACGGCGGCTTCATATTTGACCAATACTATGTGTCGGTATTCGATCTGAATGGCGTGCGCCTGGCAAACGGAATGGAACCCTGGAAGCGCGGCGAGAACATTCTCGATATTCGCGACATCGACGGGAAGCCCTATGTGCGCTACACGGTTGCGCGAGCGCGGGATAAAGGATTCGGTTGGGTTCAGTACAAGTGGAAAAATCCCATCCGACAAAAAGTGGAACTCAAGAGCACTTATTTTGAATTGGCGGAGAACGCGGTGGTTAACTGCGGCATTTACCTCGGGGAACGCGGTGTCAGTATGCGACGTCTTGACCAACAAGGGAGCGAAAACCGGCAGGCCGCAGCGCCGCCTTCCCGGTCGGGCCCGATGAAAAAATCTCGCGCTGCGCTGGCGATTCGCTGATAATGGCAGTGTCTCGAATGAAGTTTCGCCCCGATGCAGCAATACTTGGAATTCCTCCGCCACATCCGTAGCCACGGGATCAAAAAAGAAGACCGCACCGGCACCGGCGCCTACAGTGTGTTCGGTTATCAGATGCGGTTCGATTTGACCAAAGGTTTCCCGGTGGTCACCACAAAGAAGTTACACCTGCGCTCGATCTTCCACGAATTGCTGTGGTTTTTGTCGGGTGAAACCAACATCAGGTATTTGCGCGACAACGGCGTCACGATCTGGGACGAGTGGGCCGATAAGGACGGTGATCTCGGTCCGGTCTACGGCAAGCAATGGCGACGCTGGGAGACGAGCGACGGCGGCATCGTCGATCAGATCTCCGACGTTGTTCGAGAGATCAAAACGAATCCCAATTCGCGCCGTTTGCTCGTTTCAGCATGGAATGTCGGCGAGCTTCACAAGATGGCGCTGCCACCCTGCCATTTGCTATTTCAGTTTTATGTCGCCGATGGAAGTTTGTCGTGTCAGCTTTATCAGCGCTCCTGCGATGCCGGGCTGGGAGTGCCGTTCAACATCGCGTCCTATGCGTTACTCACCCATTTAATGGCGGAGCAATGCGATTTGCAAGTCGGTGATTTTGTCTGGACCGGCGGCGATTGCCACATCTATCTTAACCATCTCGATCAGATCGGCGAACAACTCACGCGGAAACCTTATCCGTTACCCAAGCTCGTGATCAAACGCAAACCGGAGTCAATTTTTGATTATCGCTACGACGATTTCGATATTATCGGCTATCAGTCTCACCCTCATATCGCAATGCCGGTTTCAGTTTAAGCCAACGAAACAAGAACTGAGTTTGCTAGGCTCCTAGCGTTTAAGTGAGCTAAGAATTAGTCCCGCAACCTCTGCGACACTGGGCAACTCGCTCTCGATTAATTTTTTCAACCGCATCACCACGACTTTATCGGCCCGTACGAAATGGCCGCCGTGATGAATCCCGGGTGTGCCGACGGGGATGAACACGTCGGGCTCGCGCTCCAACGCCATGTTTGGCGGTCCGAGAACGACGCGCGGAACGTCCGTGACGGGCGGCGCCCGCGCCGGGTTGAAGCTCGAAATCCACAGCAGCGCATCGACTTCATTCGCCGCCAGTAGTTTGCGGGCGCCGTAACGATAGGGATCGTAGTCGATTCCATTTTTTCCGAAGCGCGAACGCAACGGTAATCCGGTTTGCCATGTCTGCACGGCGTTGCTGGAGAAATCGCCGTCGCTGCCGCCCAAGGGAAATCCCGCAAAACGGGTGTGTTTGTTGAGATCTTTGATCAATTCGGCAAGCGTTTGTACGGTCAATTCGCCGTGGGGAAAATCAAAGTCCGGAGCCGCCCAGACGATCACGCCATAAGTCGCTTGATTCATCGACGCGGCTAAATCGTTCAGGATCCGCACATCGGATACAGCGAGATGATCGCTGTCTATGCGCTGCCCATTCACCAGCGCGCGCAGCGCGGGAACAATGCGCGCCAAAGCGGCATGGCTGCAATGCAAGCGTGTCACGTTGGCGGGCAGTGACGTGTTGAGCGTCTCGACCTCACCGAGGAAAAAAA
>JALYOK010000287.1 GCA_030856925.1 Pseudomonadota bacterium | reverse complement strand
CCTAGGCCACCCCGTATTTCGCCGCTTTCTTGGGCAATAGAACCACTATTGCCCGGCGAAATCGTCAAAATCTGTCCTCGCTCAGCACCTTTTTCGCTGCGATTCTTTAAGTCCGACAGGCTCCTAGGGCCATGCGGCTCGTGGCAGTGCTGCTCGATCCGGGGCTTCAAGCATCCCCTGGGTGATGTTTCCACACCCGGATAAAAGCGGCGAGCTTCGTTTTGCTCGACACCCGATCATCCGGCAATAGATCGAGGAAATCCGATAGCCGCTTCGATTTCATAATGGTATAGAAGGTCAACGCCATAACCGGGATAAACACCGCCAGGAAATAAATGATTTTGACGAGCAGCGGCTGCTCGGCCGCGCTGATCAGGTTCATGCCAAGGAAGCCGGTGGCGACCGTCCCGATCAGCCCAAAGGTCGTCACCACCGTGAGGCGCACCACGGTATTCGCCTGACGGCGCAACCCGTCTCGCTCGAGGTAACGACTCATGTCGTCGATCTCTTCACGCGTTTCCGCGAACAACTGGTCCGTCCCCAACTGATTACTCCACCGTTTGAACAAATCCCGCACCGGGACTTGCTCGGACACTTCGTGGAACCAATAGCGATGGGTGAAGCGCAAAAATATTTCCTGAATATGACGAATCGCACGCTTGAATTGCCGGATCGATTCGGGGTGCTGGATATCGAGTTTGCTGATGGAACCAATCAAGCGATCGGACAACATGAGCAGCGCGGCTCGATGAAAATAAACGATCAGCCCCAACAGAAAATATTGATGGCGGAACTGGCCAAGCAGCCCGGTCTGCGCATCGATAAAAAATCGTTGATTGTAGTCTCCTACCATAACAAAGCCGTGGCTGCTGCACATGAAGCGCGTGTTCCGCTTGGTCGGGTTATGTTCGTCCCAGTGACGGTCGTAGCAGTAACGCTGCTCGAAGTCGGCAAGGTATGACTCCGAATAGGGCAGCGTGTTCGAGGCTCCGGCCTCGGCGGCGAGCGCCAAGCGCGCAAAGTCCCCGCGCGTGAGTTCAGTCGGCGCATCGAGGGCCAAATAGGCAAGCGATGGCATACGATAGTGTTCGATCTGACGGTAGCGGATCGCGCCCGTGCGTTCAGAGTGATGCAACGCCATGGGTTCGAGCAAATATTCCCAGTGGGAGGCGATACAGGGTGCGCGATGCCGGCGCACGAATGCAAGATACTTTTCGCGCCGTTCATAGTCCGACGCCGCCAGCACTTCTCCGGCCTGCGAAAGCCATGCCACCCGCTTGACGCAATGGGCGGCCACGCCGCCATCCTCCCAGTACGCGGGATAAGCGCGTCCGAACTGAAACAGCATGTCCTGCACGCGCGCGAGATCGATATTCTCCGCGCCGATTTCCAACGCAAGTATGGCGATATCCAGGTCATAGAAAAAGTAAAGTTCGGCGCGCTCGATATCGAACAACGTCACATCCTCGCTATTCGCGTTCGTTATGCGCACCTTAGCCAAGTCGTTGCGCCGGAACGCTCTGATCGGCGACTCGCCGTAGCTGCGCTTCACCGCCTCGCCCATGCCTTGGCCGTACAGGAAGCGTTGAACATGAGGAAGAAAGGTGACAAATTCGCGATAATGTCGTTCGAGAAATCGCGTTTGATCCTCGCAGAATGGGTCCGCGACTTCGCTCCAGGGATTATTTTGTACCTGGGCAAACAGCTCCGAATGCTTTTGAATTTGCACGCCTTCCTGCATCGGCGTGAGCTGCAGCGGCCATAGCAGGATTTGCCTGAACTGCCGCACCGTTGTGTCAGCCATTATAACCTCCCTCCGTAAGACACCTTGTTGTTAAGCAGCCAGTGCTTCCTGCGAGCTATTTTACTTAACATACCGCCAAAACCGCCGTGGCCCCAGCCAAAATCATACTCCGATCTGTCTCCTTTCCTCGAGCCGAAAAGCCCATGATCCCACACTCGCGTGACGCGCCAAACCGCCTCGCCATCGTCGGCTCGCGCCGATGACTGCTCCCGACGATGCGACCGAGAACGCGCCTGAAAAAATCGATTGCAATGTTGGTAACACAGCGATCAACTCAAGCATTCGGCGCAATTACCACTGCGCCCGACACGAAGACTTGCACCGTATCCGTAGGTGGTTTGTAGGTTGGTAGTCGCTATAC
>JALYOK010000128.1 GCA_030856925.1 Pseudomonadota bacterium | reverse complement strand
GTCCGGATGCTTCTCGAACAACGGCTGCAGAATCTCGCCAGCCTTAAGCTGATTCTTAAAGGTCTTGTCCGTGGGCAACGCGTTGGCGATCAGCGCCAAAGAATAAAAGATCTGCGCTTCCATATCGTCGGGGTAACGGCCCGCCAATTGCTGTATCGCGCCCTCCCAAGCCAGCGCGCGCGAGCGATGCTCAGTCTGCTCCCAGCCCTCATAAAATTTCGCCAACGCCGCAATGTAGTCGCGTTCTCGTTCGCTGCGTGCGCCCACTTGCTTTGCCTTATCCATGGACGCGGCGCCTGCTTGCCAAGCCTTCGCCGGCGCCGGCCAGGCGAACGGATTGCCCAGCGCGCTCAATGCCCGCCCCCAATGCGCCAATCCGCAGCCGGGATCGAGCTGGGCGACCTTGTCGAACGACTCGTTTGCCGGAGCGAACCAGAACGAATGGTACAGCGCGATCGCACGGTTGAACTCCTTTTGCGCGGCGCCGTTGCACTCGACAGGAAATGTAACAGTCCCGAGTTTCTCGCCGGGTGTGCCGGCCGGATTGTCGTCTTCGTGGGCGAGCGCCAGCGTAGCGAATAGACTGGTAAGCGTCAAAAGATAGACAACATTTCGTTTTGCGTTCATTGGGGTCTCCTTAATCTTTGCATTCTGACGCGCTAAGAATCTATCTTACTCTCGAGTGACGGGTACGCTCAACCAATTTGTTCGAGCCGCAAATGTTTTTATCATGCGCTGCTTCGTAGGAATATTGAGGGGAACCGGAAGATGGTATTCTTGGCTTGTGATCTTTTCCACTGCGAGCGTATTATGGATTTAGGTTTGAAAGGTAAATCGGTTCTCATCACCGGCGCATCGAAGGGCATCGGCCTTGTTTGCGCAAAAGCGTTTGCCCGCGAGGGATGCAACGTCCATCTGGCGGCGCGTTCGGCGGATTTGCTCACTGCCGTTGCGAGCGATATCCGGGCGCGCTACGGCGTAAATGCTGAGACTCATGTCTGCGATTTACGCGCCGAGGGTGCGGTCAAGCAACTCGCCGATGCTTGTGCCCAAGTCGACGTTCTGGTCAACAACGCCGGCGACATTCCGGGCGGCAACATCGAAACGGTCGACGAAACGCGCTGGCGCCACGCCTGGGAGTTGAAAGTTTTTGGTTATATCAACCTTACGCGGGCAATGCTTGCGCATATGAAGCCGCGCGGAAAAGGCGTGATCGTCAACGTCGTCGGCATGGCGGGCGTCACCCACCCGCCCGAGTATATTTGCGGCACGATGGGCAACGCAGCGCTGGAAGCCTTTACCAAAGGCGTGGGCAAAGGCTCCATCGAATACGGTGTACGGGTGCTGGGCATGCATCCGCCGGCAACACGCACAGACCGCATCATTCAATTGAACAAGACCATCGCCAAACAAAAATTCGGCGACGAATCCCGTTGGGAAGAATTGCTGAATCAAACGCGAGTGATTGAACCGGAACAAGTGGCGGACACGGTTGTGTTCTTCGCCTCGGAGCGTGCGAATCATTTGTCAGGGGTGATGCTAAATTTAGGAACTTATTAGCATTCTTTTGGGCGCATCGATGGAAGGCAATACTGGTGCGGCCTCCAGGGCATGCATTGCCACGAAGCAGTATCCGTAAGGCTGGTGGCGTAATGCTACGGGGGGAAACAAAAAAGCCGGCATTGCCGGCTTTTTTGTGGGGTAATAACTCCGCCATCTACTTCTTGTCTGTAACAGCGTCCGCCACCGCATCGGGTCGATCGAGCAATTCAACCAACGCCATCGGCGCATTGTCGCCCTGACGGAATCCATATTTCAGAATTCGCAGGTAACCGCCGTTGCGTTTCTGGAAGCGCGGACCGAGTTCGTCGAAAAGTTTAACGACGATATCGCGATCGCGCAAACGATCGAATGCCAAGCGGCGATTAGCGAGGCTGGGCTTCTTGCCTAGGGTGATCAGCGGCTCTGCAACGCGACGCAGTTCTTTGGCCTTTGGCAACGTGGTCTTGATGAACTCGTGCTGAAGCAGAGAATTAGTCATGTTGCGCAACATGGCCAGACGATGGCTGGTCGTGCGGTTGAGTTTGCGATTACTTTGACGGTGACGCATGGCAATTTTCCGTTGTGTCGTTCTATGCGCTGGGTTTTTCGACCAGCCCGGCGGGCGGCCAATTTTCGAGTTTGATGCCTAACGTAAGTCCTTTGGACGCAAGCACTTCCTTGATTTCGTTGAGCGACTTGCGGCCGAGGTTCGGGGTCTTGAGCAGCTCGGTTTCGGTCCGCTGAATGAGGTCGCCGATGTAGTAAATGTTTTCCGCTTTCAAGCAATTCGCGGAACGAACTGTCAGCTCGAGATCGTCGACCGGTTGCAACAGGATCGGATCGACTTGCTGGGCCTTCGGTTGCTCGATGGAAATCGGCGTGCCTTTGAGATCGGCAAACACGGATAACTGGTCGACCAATACGCGGGCGGCATAACGCACCGCTTCCTCCGGCTCGACTACACCGTTGGTTTCAATATCGACGATCAATTTATCCAGATCGGTGCGCTGTTCGACGCGGGCGCTTTCCACCGCATAGCTGACTCGCTTGACGGGGCTGAACGACGCATCGAGCATGATGCCGCCGATAGCGCGATTTTCTTGTTCCGTGTGGCGCGTGCTGGCGGGCTCGTAGCCGCGGCCGTGCTCGACTTTGACTTGCATATCGAGTTTACCGCCTTGGGAAAGATGGGCAATCAAGTGCTCGGGATTGATGATTTCCACATCGTGGGTTAACTCGATATCGGCAGCGGTGACGACACCGGGACCTTGTTTCTTGAGCTTGAGCACGATTTCGTGGGCATTGTGGAGCTTGAAGACGATGCCTTTGAGGTTCAAGAGGATATCGACTACATCCTCTTGCACACCTTCCAGCGCGGAGTATTCATGCAACAC
>JALYOK010000228.1 GCA_030856925.1 Pseudomonadota bacterium | reverse complement strand
GGTAGATGCTTTGGCGAGGCCGATGATCACGACGGTTTCCTTCGAAACTTGCACCACACCGTTGTCGATCATGATTTCGGGTTGCGTCTCGACGATGGCGGCTTGGGTTCGCTCGACGCCGCTTTGCACCTCCGTGCCGGAAGATTTACGCGTGACAACCACGTTGTCGTCGGAGCCGGTTTGCACCAACGTTTTGCGCAAGCCTTCGTCGAGCATCAACACCGCGGCGTATACGAATACCACGAGCGCGAGGCCGCCGGCGGTGAGAAAGGTCGTGAGCCGCCGCGTCCAGAGATTGCGAAAGCTGTAGGAAATGGGAATTTTCATCCGATGCTCCGCAGGCCGTCGACGATTTTTACCGATGTCGCGCGATGGATCGGCGCCAGCGCCGCGATAACGCCGACGACGATCGCGCACGCGATTTGCAGCAGCAATGTTTCTCGAGAAATTTCGAACACCGGGAACACGGTGCCTACCTGACCGGCGAACCACGCCGCGACGGGAAAGGTGAACGCTATACCCAGTGCCGCGCCGATCGCGCAGATCATCAGCGACTCGCCAAAAATCAGCGAGGCGAGGAAGACGGGCCCGAAACCCAGGACCTTCAATGTAGCGTATTCCGACAAGCGTTCGCGCGCCGTCATCGCCATGGTGTTCGCCATCACGGCGAGGATGATCAGGATCACGACGTAGGACACGATGCGGATGGCGACGACGAGGGCTTTCGTCTGGGCGATGAAGCCGAGTTGAAATGCTTTCTCCGTTTCCGTCAACGTTTCGGCGAGGGAATTCTTGAACACCTTGTCAATGTCCCGGCTCACGGACGCCGCTAAGCTGGGATCGTTGATTTCGATAAAGTAAATGCCGGTCTGATCGGCGCGGCGCGGGAACTTGGTCTTTACGGTTTCGTTCAGATACTGCCAATGAAAAAACATCTGGCTGGTATCGATCTTGGCGTCGCGCCCGTCGTAGATTCCACGCACGAAGAATTGCCAGTTGCCGGGATAGATGTCGCCGATGAGGGGAATCGAATCGCCGATTTTGAATCCGTATCGCTCTGCCAGTTTGCGGCCGACGATGGCGCCTCTTCGATCGCGCGCGAATGCGGTCCGCTCCGCGTCGGAAATGACAAACTCGGGGTAGAGATGAAAGTAGGTAGCGGGATCGATGGCAAACTTAGGAAAGAAATTCTTCGGCTCCTTATAAACGCCGCCGAACCAATTGCCGAACGACACGGTCTTCACGCCGTCCACTTGGCGGATTTTTTCGCGGTAATTGATGGGCAAGGGAAAGATCAACGAAATGGCGTTGCGCGTAATGAGCCGCGCATCGGAGGAAGCGTTCGCGCCCGCATACCACGCATCGACGACGGTAGAGAGCAAGCCGAAGGCGAGGATGGCGACGATAATGCCCAACACCGTGAGACCCGTGCGCAGCTTGTGGCGGAAGATGTTGCGAAAGATGAGTTTGAGGAGGTGCATGGATGGGAAGTATGAGGGATAAGCAGAGCGAGGGTGATTTTGGGGTTCGTGCCTCACCGCCAACCTACATTATTTGTCAGTATGTCTTTCGACATAGGCTTTTCGACATATTGACTATTGCACTTTCGGCGCGGATTATTGGCTCGTATGCCTAACAATGACGGGAGGGATAAATGAACGCTTCGATCTCGACTATTCGGCTGCTGGCCGCGCTCTGCGCAGGTCTTTTCTTTACCGCAGCAAGTGCCGCTGAAAATTACCCGACAAAAGCTATCAAGCTGGTTCTGGGTTATTCGGCGGGCGGCACGGCCGATGCGCGGGCACGCGAGTTCGCGGCAGTCGCCGGAACGGAGTTGGGCCAAAAAGTCGTAGTTGACAACCGGCCCGGCGCGTCGGGAACTATCGCTGCGGACAGCGTCGCAAAATCTCCGCCGGACGGCTATACGTTGCTGTACGGCGTCAATTTTGAGTTAGCCCTGGCGCCCGCCTTGGGACAGAAGATCGCCTACGATCCGGACCGTAGCTTCGCGCCGGTTACCGGGATGTCCACCACCTATTTTGGCCTATTCGTGACGCCAAGCCTGGGCGTCAAAACACTGGCCGAATTCATTGCGCTTGCAAAAGCCAAACCTGGCGCGATTAGTTACGGATCGGGTGGCAACGCCTCGATGCAGCATTTTCTTGCCGACCTGTTCTGCAAAAAATTGGGCCTCGAAATGAATCATGTCCCATACAAAGGGGAAGCCCCGGCGATAACCGATTTGCTGGGTGGCCACATACAAGCACTCTTTGCAGTTCCCTCGGCCATACTCTCGCACGTCAAAGCAGGCAAAGTAGTGCCTTTAGTGGTTGCTGCGCCTAAACGTCTTGTCAGTCTTCCCGACATTCCGAGG
>JALYOK010000221.1 GCA_030856925.1 Pseudomonadota bacterium | reverse complement strand
CTTCAGGGCGAAACAGCATCATTGCCACAAGCACCACGCCGAACAACAGCATGCGCAAATTCGACGGATCGATGAACACGCGGCTGAACCACATTTTTTGCAAATCGTTGGTATAGCGCAGCGCTTCCGGCAAGGCCGTAAGCAGAATGGCGCCGAGCACCACGCCGGGAATGTGACCCATTCCGCCCAGCACCACCATACACAGAATAATGATGGATTCGTTCAAGGTGAAGCTTTCCGGGCTGACGAAGGCTTGCATGCTCGCGAACAAGCCACCGGCGACGCCGCCAAAGGTCGCGCCCATGGCGAAAGCAAGGAGTTTTACGTTGCGCGTGTTGATGCCCATTGCTTCCGCCGCCGTTTCGTCTTCGCGGATTGCCACCCACGCACGGCCGATGCGCGAATCCTGCAAGCGCATGCAGACGAAAATGACCGCCAAGGTCAATAGTAAGAACAAGTAGTAATACTGATGCAGATCGGTGAACGTAATGCCGAAGATCTCATGCTTGCGGGTGAGAGAAAATTCGCCGAAGCGGATCGGATCGACTAGGTTTATCCCTTGCGGGCCGTTGGTGACGTTGATCGGCCGGTCGAGATTATTCAAGAATATGCGAACGATCTCGCCGAAGCCCAAGGTGACAATGGCAAGATAATCGCCGCGCAATTTCAGAGTCGGCGCGCCGAGCAGCACGCCGAACATGCCCGCCAGCGCCGCGCCGAGCGGCAGTAGCATCCAGAACGGCAGATGTATGCCGAAGTGAGGCGAGGCGAGGATGGCATAGATGTAGGCGCCGACGGCGTAAAACGCGACGTAGCCCAAATCCAACAGCCCGGCGAAACCGACGACGATGTTGAGTCCCAGCGCGAGCATGGCGTAAAGCAAAGCGAAGTCGATAATGCGCAGCCAAAATCGCCCCAGGCCCCAATTCACCAGGAACGGCATCAGCAACAGCAACGCGCCGATCGCGACATAAGCGAGCCATGCGCGCTCTTTGTTGATTGCCGTCACCGTCAGGCGCGCTCGCTCACGCGTTCGCCGAACAGGCCCGACGGCCGCAGCACCAGCACGACGATCAACACCAAGAACGCGAACACGTCCTGGTAATGGCTGCCAAAAAATCCGCCGCTCAAGTCGCCGATGTAACCCGCGCCCAGGCTCTCGATTACGCCCAACGCAACGCCGCCCACCATGGCGCCGGCGAGGTTGCCGATGCCGCCGAGCACTGCTGCGGTAAAGGCCTTCAAGCCGAGCATGGAGCCCATCAGATGGTGCGCCAGATGATAGTAGGCGCTCACCATTACGCCGGCAATCGCTGCCAGCCCGGCGCCGATGACGAAGGTGACGGAGATAATCTGATCGGTGTTGACGCCCATCAACCGCGCCACTTGCGGATTCTGGGAGGTCGCCCGCATGGCGCGGCCGAGCTTGGTGCGATTCACCAAAAACCACAAACCCGCCATGATCAGCGCTGACAATACGATGATGAAAATTTGCAGCGCCGAAATGACCGCACCGCCGAAGTGGTAGCGTGTTTCCGGCAGCAGCGGCGGGAAACGCAAGTAATCCCTGCCCCAGATCAGTACGGCCACTTGCTGCAAGATGATGGACATGCCGATGGCGGTGATTAGCGGCGCCAGTCGCGGCGCCAGGCGCAGCGGTCGATAGGCGATGCGTTCGATGCCCGCGCCCAACGCCATACACACCGGCATGGACACGAGCACGCCGAGCAACACAATCACCGGCCCGGGCAGGCTGCTGCCGGCGAGAGCGTGGATCGCCGTCAACGCCACCATCGCGCCTATCATCACCACTTCGCCGTGGGCAAAGTTTATTAGCTGCATGATGCCGTAGACCATCGTGTAGCCCAGCGCCACCAGGGCATAGATGCTACCCAGGACGAGGCCGTTGATAAGTTGTTGGAGGAAGATGTCCACGAGTAGGCTACGGGTTGGTATCTGAACAGGATGCTGAAGTCAAAAAAAATGGCACCGCCCAGGGTGCCATTCTTACCATTAAGTGCTGCTTAGCCGCCGATGGTTTCGATTGCTTCCCATTTCCCGTCTTTTACTTCGTAGACAGAAACCGGGCCGTTCTTGATATCGCCTTTTTCGTCGAAGCTTACGGTGCCGATCACGCCGGTAAAGTTGGTCTTCGGCATTTCCGCGAGATACTTGGCCGGGTCGGTCGAGCCGGCCCGTTTCATGGCGTCGATCAGAATATTCGTAGCATCGTAGGCGAATGGTTCGTAGAGTTGAATCTGGCCAAACTTCGCTTCGTATCTTTCTTTGAACGCTGTGCCGCCGGGCATTTTCTCCAACGGTAATCCCGGCGATGAAGCCTTCGAACCTTCCGCTGTCTTTCCGGCGAGTTCGATGAATTTAGGGCTGAAAATGCCGTCGCCGCCAAGGTATTTAGCCGACAGGCCGAGATCCTTCAACTGCCGCACCATGGGGCCGGCTTGCGGATCCATGCCGCCAAAGAAAATGAGGTCGGGTGATTTCCCTTTCGCGCTGGTGAGAATGGCGTTGAAATCTTGCGCTTTATCGGTGGTGAATTCGCGTGCGGCAATTTTGCCGCCGCTGGCTTTTACCGCTTTTTCCACCTCGTCCGCTAAACCTTGGCCGTAGGCCGTGCGGTCATCGATCAGCACGACTTTTTTGGCGCCCCATTTCTGGGTTGCGTATTCGCCCAAGACTTTACCTTGCTGGGCATCGTTCGCCATCACGCGAAACGTGGTCGGGTAACCCTGCGCCGTGTAGGCAACGGCGGTCATTGACGCTGAGATTTGCGGAATGCCCGCTTCCATATAAATCTTCGAAGCCGGAATACCGGCGCCCGAATTCATATGGCCAACCACGCCGTTCACTTTTGCATCCACTAATTTTTGTGCGACGCTCGTGGCGGTTTTTGGATCGGCCTGATCATCTTCGGCGAGCACTTCGAATTTCACTTTCTGGCCGCCTATTTCCAGCGCCGCGGCGGTTGCGTCTTCCGCGGCTAAACGCACGGCATTCTCGATGCCTTTGCCATAATGCGACTGCGGGCCCGTAAGCGGAGCGGCAACACCGATTTTCACCACCACTTCGCCTCCGGTGGCCGCCGGTTGCTCGGCGGGTTTCGATTCCGCCGCGGGGGGTGGCGTTTCTGTCTTACCGCAACCCCACAGGGCAAACATCATCAAGGCGCTGGACGCAAGCAAGCGAGGAAAAGTCATTATTTTCTCCATAAAAAACAAGCCGAAAGCGGATGCCAAGATAATGATAACTTGGGAAGGCAATGTCAAGCGGAAGCGTGATGATGGCGCGAGGGAACGTGAACAACAAAAAGCCGGAGTAGCTAAGCTAGTCCGGCTTTTTGCGTAGGGCTGTTTCACCACTACTTCATGGCTAGTATCCACTTCACGAGGGTTTTCACGTCCGCGTCGGAAATCGCTGCGTTGGGCGGCATGGGAATCGCACCCCACACCCCGGACCCACCGCCTTTAACCTTGCCGATCAACTTTGCTTCCGCGCCGGCGTCGCCGGCATATTTCTTAGCGACCTCTTTATAGCCGGGGCCAACCAGCTTGCCTTCCATTTTGTGGCACGCCATGCAGGCGCTCTTTTTCGCTAACTCTTCGTTTGCATTCGCTGCGCCAGCGGACAAAAGGGCCACGGCGGTAACGGCTGCGAACCAATAGGCTTTCATGGATTCTCCCATCAAAAAAAGTGTCAAAAAAACGTGAATTATCAGTTAATTCGCCTGGATTGGCAAGCTTCAAGCAACTGTTGCAAATCGTTTATCGGCGACAAACAGCTAACGCCACGGCAGACCCAGGCGTTGACAAGATCCTTCACCGGTTTGTCTAAGACTACTGTCAGTTTTTGAGTGTCGGCCGGGATTGCCAAGACCAGGCGATGGGGCGAATAGAGCCGCGCCAGTGCCTGCTTCCAAGGCGGCAACGTGTCGACCGCGCCCCGCAGGATCACGGTTTCTGGCGGTTCGAGGTATTCCGCCAGCGCACCCATGAGACTGGAAAAGCCTCCTTGCCGCTGGTCCGCTTGCGGGTAAAAAAGTTTCAACACCCGCTCCGCAACGGCGCTGTAGCGCAGGTCACCGGTTAGGTAAGCGACCCGTTGAAGCGCCAGCGCGGATATGGCATTGCCCGACGGCGTCGCATTGTCGTAGCT
>JALYOK010000217.1 GCA_030856925.1 Pseudomonadota bacterium | reverse complement strand
GTACCGGTGAGCGGATTAACGAACCACATTTGCACCGGTCGCTTACCAAAATAATTCCAAATGCCTAAGCTTCGAGTGTTAAGACTCACTTTCAACCTATTCCAGGTGCCGTCCGATTTCGAGATTGCAACGATTTTCGTTTCGCAGTTTTGTGCGTACAGCAAAACCGATTCGCAAAGGCCGATGAGTAACCGCGACTTGGGCATAGTTGCGCGGGCGTCAAACGACAAGTTCAATTTCTGGTAAGGGCTCGCTTTTATGCGCTGCGAATAAAAGAGGGTCGGGCCTCTATTAAACCCTTCGCGATGACCACCGAGCTTGAGAAAGCGGTTGCCCATCTCGGTCATGAGTTGAAAAGTCCCGCTAGGGGCGTGGAGTTGGCTGCGCCAAAAGAAAATCCCTGGGAAACGGCCCACGCCCATACCGAATGTCTGGGCAAGTGGGGTGCGGTCCATCATTCCCAAAGTATCGCGCCAGTGCGCAAGTCGAGCTCTTAGCCCCGAGGAACGATCGGAAAATCGCTCACCTACGAAATAGGAGTTTCCCGCAATCGGAATGCCGGCAAAAAAGATCGCAGTGATAAAGGCCAGTGCAACAGCAGATTTCAAGTTGGGCCGCCATAGGGGTTGGTTGAGGGAACGATTGAGCGGCAGCAACGCCAAAATGAACATGACGGTCGCGGCTGCCGCCATCAATGCCGGCATTCCACCCCAGTGTTTAGCGACGAAGATGGCGGCGATCGACGTAGCGATCAGACCGCACCATGCCAAGCGATGTTTGGACGAGTGCGGGCGAATCACACGTGTGACGATTCCCGTTGACCCGATCAAGAACGAACTGGCGTAAGCAATATAGGCGCCCTGGTTAAACATCTTAATCAGAATGAAGTTGATCGCTACTAATAGGATGGCCGCCAACAGTGCAGGGTAGATGCTGCTTGACGTTTCTGCCTTTATGCCTAGGAAAAACGCAACGCCCATGACCCCCAGCACCGCCGCAAGCGCGCGATAACCCCCTGTGGCGAACACGCTAAAAAACAAGAAGGAGAGCGCAAATACGGTAACTACTACCAAAATCGCCCGATTAACGCTGAAAACGCCAGTGGCCCTTTGGCGTATCATCAGCCCGAACGCGAACATTGCAATCATCATTAAGTAGGCCAGATAAAGGCCTCGGGAAAACGTCACGATGATCACGTAGGTTCCAAGCACGAACAGCACGCCCGCCACAGCAATCCTGACTAGGGATCGAGTACCGGCTAGCCAAGCGAGGGTAAATGGAATCGCGAGGGCGAGGTAACCGTCGATGGCCGCGCCGCCAACATGCATGGCGCCGAATGTCGCAGTTATGCGGTAATCCTGCGCAAAGTTCATCAATCCAGGAAATGCCACCCGTTCCCATAGGGCGACTGCAATCACACCCGCCAACCCGACTAACATGCCGGGAACCCAATATCGGTTCAGCGCTTCGTCATCTTGAGCCAGATCGGACCGCGCCAAAAACAGCAGTACCAAGCCCCAAAGTAAACCCTTACCAACTCGCAAGCCATTGTATTTACTATTATAATTTATAAACGCATTGTCATCAACAGCATCGAACGGAGAAAGACCGATCGCTAGACTCGCGCAGAATGCGAGGGCAAACAAGAAAACTAAGGTCGCCGCTGCGGGCGCTAATCGCATCTGGGGGTGGCTACTACCTCGTAGCAACCAGATGGCGACCGTCATTAGCAGGAAGAGATCGAACTCGTCAAAGAAGAACCGCCCGGACCAAGGCGCAAGATTGAGGATAGGTAGCAACGCCGGGACGAAAAATAACCACAGTCGCGGCACACGAAATAGTACTGCGGCGTAGACCACAAGACTAATTACAATGGGTAGCGATGCAACCGGAAAACGAACGCCTCCGTAAATCGCGATCGCCGCCAGGGCCAAAGCCAAGGGCGTCGCACAAATCAAACCGATAACCGATAAGTCGCGGTGGTGTGAAGTGATTTCCGCAGCAGATGCATTATCGGCAAGTAGCCTGCTATTTCGCCAGTTAGTTGAGTGGCGGAGTGCAACGGTTCGTGAACGGCAAGTTACGATTAAGCCTTATTATCTTTCCCACTTGCCAGCTTTTACCAACATATTTCTGAGTCCGGGTAAGGGGAATCCGCCCGCATAGGCTCTCTTCGCGTATGCCAGGGACTTACCGTAATTCTTTATGTTGAAATAAAGCAAGCCCATGTTGTAGAAGAGGTTCGTGTTGTTCTTCAAAAGATCTTCCGCCATTAAATATTGTGATAAGGCTTCTTTGTAACGCTTCCCATAACTAAGATAGTTGCCGAAAAGCATCCGCACCATCCCATCTCGGGGCCGCCACTCGACTGCTCGGTCAAACCAACACTCCATCGTGTAATTGGATGCTTGTGGCTTGTCGGTTTTCTGGCGTATCGCGAGCTTGGTCATGGCCGCCAATGCACGATGATGGTTCGGAAAAGCATTCAAGGTATAACTAAGGTCCGGACCCGGCAAATGGCCGGTACTACCCGAAATTAGATTTTCGACGTTGGAGGTGAAGTGGTATTGCTCAACGATCGGCAGTTTTTTTCTGAAATGCTCTGGGTTGGTGTAGTCAAACGGGCCATACCTTTTCGCATAAATGTCACCACACACCTTGTAACCGGCGGCCTCAGAAGTGACGGCAGACCCGAGCAACAGCATTAGCGCTAAATGGTTTAGTTTCATCAACACCCCGATTAGAGACGTACTGAGCATGGTTAAGTTTTACCGGGAATTCAGTGCGTCGCAGCACGAACTCTAGACCACAACAATCATCTTAGCCGATCGAAAGTTGGCCGGAATACTACGAACCGGTTGAAACCATTGTAGTTATACCAACTTAGGCTGGCGATTTTTCAAGGGGTTCCCGTCGACAACTTGATTCAGCAGCGCGGCCAGCTCCCGGGTACGGGATCGGCGTGAGTGCCGATTCGCCACTTCCCGCGCCACACCCTTGAAAGTTCCTTCTCTTAGGCGCCCGAGAAAGCGCCGCAATCCCTCGGTGATACTCGCTACGTCGGCAATGTTGACGATATGCGTAGCATCGGCGGCGCGGAGCGAACTGGCGGTATTTCCTGTTGGATCGGTCAACGTAAAGATGGGGCGGCCGGCCCGCAAGTACTCATAAAGCTTAGCTGGGATCTGGTGATTACACATGCTCGCCTGAAACAGTAGCAACCCATCCGCTTGCAGCATTTCCCGCAGCGCATCCCGATAACTGATGGTAGGCTCAAGTTGGACAATATCGCTAAGGCTCATCTCGCTCAACAGGGGCGAGTATAGATCATCGCTTCCAGTCGCCCGCAAGACAACTCGCAAGCGTGCTGCAGAAATCTCGCCGCTGTCCTTGAGCACGCGAAGCGCCGAGAAGAACGGTTTGGGATCGCGTTCTTTTGGGTAAAGGATGCCACTGTGTATTAGCGTTAGCTGACCAGGTATACGTATCTGCTTGGGCTCAAACCCAGACTCCGCGTCACGGAAATTTTCTTCATCAAAGCCGTTTTCGATCACGGACCAATTCGAAGTGGGCTTTTCCGAATAGCGCTCCGCATACATCTGGCGCGTACCCTCCGTAGTGAACACGGCGCGCGCGCAGCGTCGGATGATCGCGCCTTCCAAGCGCCTGTGGATCCGCCAGGTCGCAGGGTCTCGCGGATAACCGGGCTCCGTCATGGAATCGCGGAAATCTGCGATCCACGGCAGTCCGCTCAGACGCTGTAAACTCAACCCGATTAAGTGGGCAGTTGCGATTGGGTAGGTGGACATGATGATCGACGGGCGATAGCGCCGAATCAACGCCATACCGCGCCAAACCCCGCCCGGCAGCCAACTCACCCAGCGATCAGGCTGCGCCAGCCATCCAGGATACCGATTGCCGATGGATAAATGCCGTGAGGTATCTAAACCAAATGCTCGTTCCACAACCATTCCCTCCGGAATCTCAGACATCTGGTCATCGCTGACTTGTTCATAGGCGCGGCTAGAAATGGTCAACACCATCGGCTCCCAGCCGTTTTCACGTAAATAGCCGGAGAACTTAAGCGTCCGCTGAATGCCGCTACTATGCTTGATCGGCGGATAGTGATAAGCGATCAACAGTATGCGGCGTTGCATGGTTATCGGCAGTTTATCCATTGCTACGCTCAAAGATCGAGCGCCATAGTTTCCGAGTACAGATAATCAATGTCGTCGTCGCTCAACGTTGGGCTCAAATAAACCTTGGCATTGAATCCGCTGCGAATGGTAGAAGGCCACGGACGGTGTGTCAAGAATCGACATTCGACCTGAGTACTCGCGAGGCCGTGCGTAATGAAGAGCCTCGCTAAACGGCAATAGTGTTCTTTAAAGATCGCCGGATCGCTTAAATACAACACGTGAGCCGACGGCAGCCATTTGAACCGAGTACGCTTGTAGATCACGTGACACCATTTGTTCGGGGCGCCAATCAGGGCATGATGCAGCCAAGGAAACATTATGTGGTCGCGGTAGATCCGTAGCGCGCTCCCTTCGAGCGCATTCTCAATATCCTTTGGCTCGGTTAACAATTTGGATCCGATCGCCGGCCACGGCAAATTGATGATAATCGTTTGGCGTTCGTCCAAAGGACGGAATTTTAGGAACTGAAGTACCCCGCCGACGACTTTGGTGGGTGAAAAATCCGTAAAGTGATAACCTTGCTGCCCGATCAATGCCATGGCGAGGCGCATGCTTTGCTTACGATAAGTATCGAGTACACACCAACTGGTGATGTTGCATACCCGCTGGAGTTCGCTTTTGATCGTGCGTTCAGCATAGTAGGCGCCGATCCCGCCAACGATTCTTCCCTCATCGCGTAATACATAGCCGTGGTTCGGCGGGCTCATTCCCCAACTCTTGCCTAAGCCCTCAGTCCAAACATGTGGCGAGCGTGCTGGCTCGAGATTAGCGTGCAGAAATGCCGCGAATTCCGGCAGTGTTTCAGCCGTGACGGCTTCAATGGTGGGTTGGGCCAACCCTAGCTCCCGTTAATTTGCGAATTGGCGATTACCATTGGCGTAACCATTGGAGCCCCCAGCTCATTACTTGATCGCGTTCTGCTGCTGAGGAAAAGGTATGGTCAGCATCGACGAAATCGTATCGTGTAATGTATTTGGTATTGAGTTGTTTTTGCCATCCTGGCGATCCGCGCACCCATTCATCGAATTCACGGGCGATCAAATCGCGGCCGCTCATTACCAACATGATCGGCCCCCTAAATCGCGATAACCCTGCAAGCATACGATCAGGTAGAGACAGCTCTCGGGAAAGCTCGGTTTCTAGCAAATCCGCAGGGGTTTGGATTGCCGTCGAAGCTTTGGGTCGTAAGCGGCTAATTAGTTGTAATGCCGATGCCAGCGACTTCACCGGATTGAAGCGCCCGCTAAATACTTTTTTCCACAGGCTAGGCTCCATTAATCGCGAGAGGTAGTAGTGGCGCAAAATCGCTTTCGCTTGACCTTCGCCGGTGCGCACCCAAGGATTAAGCAATACCAATCCCTTGATGCGGAAATCCCGATAAGCGTAAAACAAGATTGCTGAAGCGGCATTGCATTCGCCCCAAAGTACAATTTCTTCCAGTTCCGGCACTTCGGTTTTGAAACGATCGAGAGCCGCGCGAATATCGTCGTCAACCGCGTCGAAATCTTGAAATTTACCGTGGCTGTCACCCCAGCCTCGGTAATCGAACCGAAACACCACGTAACCATTCGTTGCCATGCGCCGCGCCCAAAGGACCAGTTGGCGGTGGCCCCCCACTCGATACTGAGGCCCGCCGGCAACGGCGATCAAAATTCCGCGCCGAGCTTCGCGGTCCGGACGGTGAAGGATGCCGACTAGCGGGTCACCGTTGCACTCGAAGCGAATCGCGGTTTCGTTCATGCCGTCGGCCAAATTAGTTTTGCCCAGGCAGTGGTCGCATCGATCGCGCTCATTGAAATCGCCCGTTCCGCCACTTGCCAAAAATTGGGGCCTTCGAAAAATCTAACATCGATATTCACGCCGTCCGCGCGCCAAGCATCGATTACCTTTTGACTGACCGGTGCGACCTGAACGGTGTCACGCGCGGCTTGTTCGAGCCACAGAACCGGCATCTTCGGGCCGGGCGTAAAGGTGTCGAGCCGCGCCGCATCGAGAGCCGCGGCAAATTCCGGATGGATCTCGTAACCGGATACCTCCAGGGACTTTCCCGCGGCCAATTGTTCCCGCATGGAATCGGTGGTCAGTTTCGACAGATGGGGCTTTTCCATTTGCGCCGCAATTCGCATCCGCAAAAATTGTGTGAAGTGTTGTTTACCGTCGACCACCGGCTGCCAGGCAATAAAAGCGGCCTCGGGCAGATCACTGGACTTCAAAGTGTGCGCCGCCAGAATTGCCCCGAGGCGTACTCCCCATAGCCCGCGGCAGTGACCGGCTTGGCTGTTCAGCCAATCGATTGCGGCGTGGAGATCGTTTTGCCAGACTTCCCAACGTGCATCGACATATGCTCCGGCACTATCGCCCGTGCCGTGCAAGTCAAGCAGCAATGTTCCGATTCCGATCTGCGCGAATGCCTGGGCCTGTAATGCGACCATGCTGCGGCAGCGGTTCATCTCTTCGTTAAAAGGCGGCACGCACAAGACGTGGCCGCGGATTGACGCCGTATCAGTGGGGCGATGATGGATGGCAAAGAGCCGGCCACTGGGCGCGTCAAAAAAGAAAGGGTCAAACGTAACGAGGGACATGCGCGCCGTAGGGATCTTAGATACAGGAATTATTCGATGATCAAACCTGGGCAATGTGTCGAAGCGCGAAGGCAGCCATTGACGAAAGCGTCCCAAGATTATCGATGGTGATTTCTTCTTGCGCGAGCCGGATCTGATAATGATCTTCGTACCAGGCGATGAGTTCAAGCAACCCGGCGGAATCAATCAGACCCGTGGCGGGGATAATGTCATGAGTCTGCAAGTCACTGGCATCATCGCCCATTCGTTTGGCGATTTCGATGATTTTGTTCTTGATAGCGAACTCTATCGATTGTTTATCACGGTTCATCTCTTTGGTTCCGATCAAACAGGGCTATTGGGTTTAGAAAGTTTGCGAAGCGCCGTGACGACATGAAAACCGTTCAAGACTCGATGATCATAACTCGCGCCTATCACCGAGCCGCCGCTCATGGACTCCGCATGGGCGATCATAATAGCGGTGCGCGGCGGGAGGACAGGAATATGGCGGCTCACTTTCCAGCGCGCCATGCTTGAAAACGAGATAGTGGCGCCGGAAATTTCTTGCGGGCGAAGCTTATGTGTGGCGGCACGGCGTTGCAATTCGCCCATGGCGTTCACAAAGGCGATCTCGCCAAGCGCTTGGGAATCGCGCGCGACCGTTAGATATAACGTGTCGCCTGCTTGCACCGTGAAGCCCAAATTCACCGCGGAATATTCGTAACGCTGATTGTCTAAGACGGTCGAATTCAGCAAGGGCGTTTCCTTAGCAAGTTCTACTAGGCGCCAGCACATCAGGGAAAGCAACGGGCTGAGCAACAAATTGTGGCGATCCGCGAAGGTCTTCGCATAGGCTTGCCAGGCGACAGCATCGTACTCAAGCTCGATGTAGCCGGGTACCGCGACGTCGCGATGCCAAGTTACCGTTGCGAGCATGCCGCGCTCTTCGCTGCGCAGGTCACGAAAGTTGCCCGGGATATCCGGAACAGTTTCGACCGGGCACGCGAGCGTGGTAGGAATAGCAGATTTGCTGAAATTGGCAAAATAATGCTCGATGTCGCTTACAGTCAATCGATCGCCGCTGGCGGTAACATCGCTCGCATTGAGGCCACGGTCAAGCAAAAGTTGTCGTGCTTTGGCTGTCGGTTGCCCTTTCGCAGCGGCGAGCTCGGTAATTGCAGCACGCGCGGGCGCAATCTCGTCGGCGCGTTCGCCAACCCATAATAGTACGCTGCCAACAGCGATAACGTCTTCGACATTGGCTAGAACGTCCAGCACGAAACCATCGGTGGGCGCTTCGACTTCGACCACCGCTTTGTCGGTTTCAACTTCCGCCACAAGTTGGCCGCGGCTGATTCGTTCGCCGGCAGCAACGCGCAGGGAGACAAGCTTCACTTCATCGTCGTTATTATTGACGCGGGGGACATGGATTGGACTGGCCATACTCGCGATTCCTTTAGCGGTAGAGCATGCCCAGCACCTTGCTGACGATGGCTCGCTCATCCGGCAGTTGATCCCCTTCAAGGCTACGGGCCGAGGCGATCGGTGCGGGCGGGGTACCGATACGGATTACTTTTCCACGGTAGCCGGCTTCGGCAAGGCTCGCCACAATTTCGGCACTGACACCAAATTGGTGATGAGACTCCTCAACCACGGCGATGTGCGGCCGCTGTAATAGGGCCGGGATTAAGGTTTGACGAGGCAAAGGCGCCAACATCGAGGGTGCGACGATTTCGATTTCTAGTTCTTCTTCGTCTGCTAAGTATTTCGCGGCGCGTTCGACCAACGGTAGCATGCCGCCGAAGCTGACTAGCGTGACATCCGGAATAGTACTGCCGCGACGTAGCGTCGGGAAGAGTTCAGCGCCCGGATCGGTTGCGTGCGCCGCAATAACGGTGTAATCGGCTGGATCCTGCACTTCGCCATACAAAAGCTTGTGTTCCAGAAACACCGTTGGATTCGGCCAACGACGCACCGTATCGGCCAGGAGTTGGCCGACGTTGTGGCGATGGCTGCCGTAAAGCACTGTCAAACCCGGAACGGATACGAAGACATTTTCTGGGCTTTGGCTATGGGTCGGTCCGTAACCTCGACGGCCGCCACAAGGAGTGCGAATTACCAGCGGAACCTCGATTTTCGGAAACATGCCCGGAAATTTCACCGCGTGATTGTAAATTTGATCCATGCAAAGAGATAGGAAATCGGCGAACATGATTTCGACGATGGGCTGCTTGCCGGCAAGGGCGAGGCCGATGCCCGTTCCAGTGATGCCTGCTTCGCTGATGGGTGTAGAGATCACGCGCCCAGCAAATTCGGCAGACAGTCCCACAGTCACCTTGAACGCACCACCGTAGGGCTCGTGCAGGTCTTCGCCCAGCACTATGACATTGTCATCTGTGTTAAGAAGATCACGTAGTGCAGCGTTGATTGCGCCGCGTACATTGGTAGCTTTTGCCGGTTGGACGCTGGCTGTCGATGCCCGAACCGCACGCAAAGCGTGTTTAGGTGCATCCTTAAAACGCGCTTCGGGCGAAGCCAGCGCCTCGGCTTCCACTTCCCGTAGAAAGGCTGCGTTTCGCGTTTCGATCTCCTCCCGCTTGGCGGGCGGTAGTCGTTTGCCGATCGCGGTCAGCGGATCACGTTCGGCGATGGCTTTACGCTCTTCCTCACCGCGCAGGTCGTCGCCCTTGCTATGCGGCCCAAGACGACGGGTGTCGATTACCAACATGCCTGGGTGGCCAGCGTTTCGCATTTCCTCTACGGTATTGGCTACCGACCTGCAGAAGTCACGCGCGCTGTCATCGAGATGCCAAGTCAACAATCCAAAGGCCTGACCGCGAGCCACTATCGATCCGCCTATGGTTTCGTGGGTGTAGGTCGTTTGAGCGATCCCATTATTTTCGACGACGAACAAAACCGGCGCCTTCCAGATCGAAGCGAGATTCATGCTTTCGTACAGTAAGCCTTCGCCCAGCGTACCATCGCCAATTATGGTTGCAACGATCGCATTACTTTTACCCATCTTGCGGGCCAGTGCTAAACCGGTTCCGATTCCGGTCATTCCCGCTTGCACACCATTGCTGTGGAAGTGCCGAAAAGCCATATGCTGGCTGCCGCCATAACCGCCGCAAACTCCGGCGTCACGGCCCATGATCTCAGCTACCAATCCGGTAAAATGTCCGGAATAGGTCATGAAATGGCCGTGGTTTCGATGATTCGACAGGACAACATCATTGGGATCGTTCAGTGCACGCACTACGGCCATTTGACACATCTCTTGGCCGAGGCAGGTATGGGTGGTACCCGACAAGAGCCCGCGGCTGAACAGATCGAGGATCAACTCCTCGGTTCGGCGAATCAGATTGCCATAGGCATAAAGGCTCTCGTCATCGAGTCCGATTTGCGGTTTGCCGAAGTGGTCGCGCTGAAACCCTGGGATATTTCGTATCATTGATGCTTTGTTTGACTGACGCCAACGGCGGTAGGGTCGGGAAACATTAACGATTGATAGGCGCCGTCGCTTGGTTTCCGCTGCTTGAGAAAACCATTATGCTCATCATGCAGGGTCACTCGTTTAGAAATGTGAAAAAATGCAATGCGTAGAACAAGCCAACATATAGCAAGTTTGCCGAGATGCTCTGGGCTAATTGTTCAGTTTGCTTTCGACGAATCCGACCAGACTGCCCAGCGTCGCAAACGTATCGGCACTGATTTCATCATCACTAACGCTGATTCCAAACCTATCTTCCATCGCAGTGATGACATTTACGACAGCCATCGAATCCAGTTCTGGAATACTACCCAACAGCATTGTCGCCTCGTTTAATTGAAATTTGCGCGCCCCGAGGCTCAGCACATCAGCCAGCATGGTCTTTATATCTTCTGCAACGTTCATGTTTAAGCCCTTGATTTCGAATCTTTCGTTTATAGCATACCTTTTTGGCTACGTTCACGTTTTGGGTTGGAAAACGCTCTACCTCACTCTAGAATTCGCAACACCTTTGTTGTATAAACCAATTTATCCATTTGCAGATGAAAGGTGCATGGGCATTTTCCTTTGATAGCTATGCCACATCCGACTTGTGGTGTTGCCGATTCGATTGTGTCTCGCGCATCATCCGGCGAACCGTGCATGTGTTGGCAGGAGCAGTAGTGGTCCAGAGGCTATCAGAAATACCACAAACAATGGCTATGGCCTTAAGGAATAAGAACTAATGGAACTGGTGCATCAAATTTTGCTAGAAACGGCAATGCGCTCAGCTAGCGCACAGGCCCTTGTTTACCAGGGCCAACGCTTGTCATACCAGGATGTGGCGGTACAAGTCCGATGCTGTGCCCAAGGATTGTTAAAGCAAGGACTGGGGCGCGCAGATCGCGTGGCCGTTTATCTTGAGAAAAGGATGGAAATCGTTGTTGGATTGTTTGGAATAGCCGCCGGCGGCGGCGTATTTGTGCCAATCAATCCCTTGCTGAAGCCGGAGCAAGTGGCTTATATCTTGGCGGACTGCAACGTACGGGTATTGGTGACGTCGGCGGATCGGTTGAAGCTGCTTATCCCCAAAATTGAAGCCCACTGTCCTGACCTTCATACCGTGGTATTGGTAGACCGGAATCTCGAAACAACTCGGTCGATAAAATGGACTACGGTTAGCTGGGAAGATTTGCTGCGGTCAGTGACCGACCGTCACCCCCACGACGTAATCGATGCCGACATGGCGGCCATCCTTTATACCTCCGGAAGCACAGGCCGGCCCAAAGGTGTGGTATTGTCCCACCGAAATATAGTCGCTGGGGCACAGAGTGTTGCGCAATATCTGGAATTAAACTCCAGCGACCGAATACTTTCGGTATTGCCCCTATCATTTGACTATGGCTTGAACCAGATCACGACATCATTCCTAGTTGGCGCTACGGCCGTGCTGATGAACTACCTTTTTCCACGCGACGTGATTAAGGCCGTTGCGGAGGAGAAGATCAGCGGTCTGGCCGCGGTGCCTCCGCTTTGGGTCCAACTCGCACAACTCTCATGGCCTGAATCCGTCGCCGACAATTTGCGCTATATCACCAATTCTGGCGGCCACATGCCGGAATCTACTTTACAAGCATTGCGTAAGGTGTTACCGAAAACAAAGCCATTTCTTATGTATGGTTTGACCGAAGCGTTTCGTTCGACGTTTCTGCCGCCGGATCAGGTAGATCAGCGTCCGGATTCCATCGGCAAAGCGATTCCGAACGCTGAGATTCTGGTGGTTCGCGACGACGGTACGGAGTGCGGGGACAACGAACCGGGCGAGTTGGTGCATCGGGGTGTTCATGTATCTCTAGGGTATTGGAATGACATCGAAAAAACTGCGGAACGCTTTAAACCTGTACCGGGTCAAGTGGTCGGCTTGGTCATGCCGGAGATGGCTGTTTGGTCCGGCGATACCGTACGACGTGACGAGGAAGGTTTTCTTTATTTCATCAGCCGTCGGGATGAGATGATTAAAACTTCTGGTTACCGCGTGAGCCCGACGGAAGTAGAAGAGGTTATCTATGCGATCGGCCTGGTAAACGAAGTCGCCGCGTTTGGTGTTGCCCATCCGACGCTTGGTCAGGCAATCGTCGCTGTGGTATTGCCGAAAGCGGGAGCCGAGCTTTCGGCAGACGAAGTATTGGTCGTCGCGAAGCGCGAACTCCCCTCCTTCATGATTCCGCATAAAATTATCATCTATCAAGATAGTTTGCCTCGCAATCCGAATGGCAAAATCGACCGCAAGGCTTTGGCACAAGCAGTCGGGGATGTGTTCCCAGGGAATGCGCTATGACTCATGGGAAACCCACGCACGCGCCGCAGGCTCATTGGAAGTCAGTCAATGGTTGTTTGCAAGTTAACGGCGTGCCGCTAACACGGCTAGCCAGTCGGGTTGGGCAGACTCCATTTTTCGCTTACGATCGTCAGTTGCTGAGCGCTCGCGTTGCGCTGTTGCGGCGACACATTCCCGCTGATATCCACCTGCATTACGCGATCAAGGCGAACCCAATGCCAGCCGTGGTCCAACTCATGGCGGGGCTAGTCGATGGATTGGATGTCGCATCGGGAATTGAATTGCGAGTTGCACTAGATTCTGGGATGGATCCCGAACTGATCAGTTTCGCGGGCCCTGGAAAGAGCGAGCGGGAACTCATGTCGGCGATAGCTGCTGGCATCACCATCAACTTGGAATCGCTACACGAGATGGAGGTCACGGCGACGCTGGGACGCAGCCTCGGTATCGAACCAAGGGTGGCCGTGCGCGTGAATCCCGATTTTGAACTTAAATCTTCTGGAATGAAGATGGGGGGCGGTCCGAAACCGTTCGGAATCGACGCCGAGGCAGTGCCAGACATGCTTGCGCGGCTCAAAGCGCTCCGCTTGGAATTTCAGGGATTTCATATCTACAGCGGCTCGCAGAATTTGCGGGCTGAGTCTATCCGAGAGGCACAGGAAAAAACCCTTGAGTTAGCGTACCGTCTTGCCGAATTCGCACCTTCCCCGGTTCGGTGGCTCAATATCGGTGGCGGTTTTGGCATTCCTTATTTTCCTGGGGAAATGCCGCTAGATATTGCGGCTGTGGGCGACCACTTGTTTCGAGTATTGCCGGAGGCGAAACGCCGTCTTCCCAATGTCCAGTTGGTAATCGAGTTGGGACGTTATCTGGTTGGAGAGGCTGGAATATACGTCTGTAAAGTCGTCGATCGAAAAGTATCCCGCGGTCAAGTGTTTCTAGTGACCGACGGCGGTCTGCACCATCATCTGGCCGCGTCAGGGAATTTCGGTCAGGTGATACGAAAGAATTATCCTGTTGTTATCGGTAATAGAATGGGTCAAACTGAAACCGAAGTGGCCTCGGTTGTGGGTCCGCTATGCACTCCGCTAGATTTACTTGGGGACAAAATGGAGCTGTCGCGAGCCGATATCGGTGACTTGGTGGCTGTGTTTCAATCCGGCGCCTACGGCCTAACGGCTAGCCCCACAGCATTTTTGAGTCATCCGGCACCATTTGAAGTCCTAGTTTAAAGAAGTCCTAGTTTAAAACAGCCTGTTACTTTTTGTTGCCCAAAGGGAGCGTGGTTTGGCAGGGATATGCGGTTGGCTCAAAAGGCAGGCGGATGCTGCGCGTCCGGATCTAGAGGCGATGGCGCAGGCACTTGCCCGTTTCGACGGCGCAAAAATCGAGTTGTCCGTTAAGCCATGGTGCGGAATCGCCGCAGCGGATCTGGGCTCTGGGCCTTTTCTATCGGACTGCGCACCTTATTTGATCGCGTTTTCCGGCGCGCCAAATTTCAACGACCGAGAGCTCCAGGACCTGATGCGTCAAAAGGGGCGCATAGCCGCGCTTGCCGAAGGATATCGCCGCTTTCGGGACGACTTAGCGAGCCGTTTGTCGGGTCAATACTCGGTTGCAATTATTCATCAAAATGACCAGTCACTTTTTCTTGCTGTAGATCGATTTGCGACTCATCCCTTAACCTATTGGAGCGACGCCGATGAGATTCAATTTGCGTCTAATTTGGACGCATTATTGGGAAGTGGAAGTCGCAACTTTGAACTGGATTCACAGTCGATATTTCATTACATCTATTTTCACGTCGTTCCTGGCCCGGAAACGATCTATCAAGATATGCGCCGATTGTTGGCTGGTGAATGTCTGACTTTTCGCGATGGGAAATGCACGTCAAGAATGTATTGGCGCCCCGAGTTCGTCGAAGACCGTAACGCCCCCTTTAGTCAGTTAAAACAGGAGTTTATTTCCGTGTTGCGTAACGCGGTGAAAACCGCATCGGAGGCACCCAACTGCGGCTGCTTCCTCAGCGGTGGAACGGACAGCTCAAGTATCGCTGGACTGCTTGGTGAAGTGTCCGGGCAGCCTGCCCGCACATTTTCGATCGGATTCGAAGCCGACGGCTACGACGAAATGAAATACGCCCGCATTGCTGCGAAACACTTCAAGACCGATCATCACGAATATTACGTTACGCCTGCGGACGTTGCCGAGGCCATTCCAAAAATTGCGAAGGTCTACGATCAGCCATTTGGAAATTCCTCAGCGGTACCGACTTATTTTTGTGCACGGTTTGCGCAACAGGACGGTATCGAGTTGCTGCTCGGTGGCGATGGTGGCGACGAGCTCTATGGAGGGAACGAACGTTACGCCAAGCAATATGTTTTTGGCCGTTACGAGCGTGTACCCGCCTTCTTGCGGGAGAGCATCATCGAACCCACTCTGATGGGTTTATGGGGCATCGACAAGGTCATGCCGCTGCGTAAGGCAAAAAGTTACGTGCAGCAGGCGAAAGTGCCAATGCCCGCCCGCATGGAAACTTATAACTTGCTTGACCGTTTCGGTGTAGCCCAAGTGTTGTCGCCGGATTTCATACGTAACGTAGATACCGACGGGCCTCTTCGGCATCTTTCGGCGGTCTACAACGGTGCAAACGCGTCTTCGCTGATCAATCGCATGCTGGCGCTTGACTTCAAGCTCACACTGACAGATAACGATTTACCGAAAGTCTCGCGCATGTGTGAATTGGCACAGGTGAACGTTGCCTATCCGATGCTCGACGATGCTGTGTTGGATTTTTCGCTACGTCTCGCGCCCGGCTTGAAGCTAAAAGGCACCAAGCTGCGTTACTTTTTTAAGGAAGCGCTACGTGGGCTCCTGCCGGACGCAATTATCAACAAATCGAAGCACGGCTTCGGCCTTCCATTCGGACCTTGGCTGCGGGTCTATCCGCCGCTACAAGAAATCGCCTACGGAAGCCTGGAACAACTGGGCGACCGCGGCATCATTCGTAAAAAGTTCACGCGTGACCTCATCAGCATCCACCGCGCTGGCCACGCCAGTTATTACGGGACGATGGTGTGGGTCTTGATGATGCTGGAACTGTGGCTTACCCATCATCCGCAAGTGTCAAAGGGATAGAGCAAAGCAAACTTTGAGCCAGCCTGGACGCATTGTTAACAATAGTCTCTCGACGCGTCTTCTGGAGAGGGACGCTGGTCGTGGTGTTTGGCGCGATACTACAAATAAGCTGGATTCGGCGGCGGGCGCAAGAGGTTCTGCAGCAACCGGAGTTGTAGTCGCGATTTGAGCTTGTCCCACGGAGCATATCGGGGGAGTTGGAAAATGTCGCTGTCGCTTTTTGCCGCACCGCTTGCCGTTGAGACAGCGGCGATAAATCCTGCTTCTTTCACCATCGCGGCGTGACGAGCAAGATAGTCCTGATTGGGCCGGCCGTTAGGATATGCAAACAACGTAACTTTTTCTCGAAGAATGTCCTCGAGATGGGCTTTGCTGTCGACGATTTCACTTCGTGCCTGATGATCGTCGATCTGAGTCAGTATCGGGTGGTTGACCGTATGGCCGCCGATCTCAAAGTTGGCGTGGCGGGCCGCGCGAACTTGATCAGTGGACAGCATGAGATCCGCCGGCAACGGCACGCCTATCAGCGAGCAAAATTCGTGCACTTTTTCTGAACGTTTTGCAAACGGCAAGTACTTCAATTGATCAACCAACATGGACGTCGCAGTGGCCCGTTCCAAGTCGTCGCCGGAAGCGTAGACGCCGAGACCGATGGCCCGAGCGTCGATCGTCGAACCAGGCGCCCGTCGCACGGCCTCGACCACGCTGTCATTCCACATTAGCCCGCCGTCGAGAAAACCGGTAGAGACGAATATGGTTGCCGGCAATCTATAACGTTTCAGAATCGGGGCCGCCACGGTGTAATTGTCCCGATAGCCGTCGTCAAAGGTCACGCATGCTGCACGACGCGGCAAGGAACGCTTTTTAAGGCGCTCTATCGCTTCGGAAAGCGCGAGCACCTTAAAACCATTAGCCAGCGTCTGCATATGAAAGTCGAACACCTCGGCGGTGGGGGTGTAGGGTGACAACGGGTCGAGTTGATCCGTCACGCGGTGATACATCACGATGGTAAGTCGTCCGCGGGCGCCACCGGGGGACACGAGATGTGTTAAAAGCGGGAATAGGCTATTTAGCAACAGCATATTGTCGCTGATACTTATATTCGAACGCGCCCAAATCCAGGGCCCCGTCGCTTTTTCTGGTTTTTGCTTGCATCGGGTGAACAATTTGGAACGTTGGTTGCAGGTTCAGACCGTTCAGTTCCTCGGGATAGATCCCTGCGTTGATTGCTTTTGTTCCCATTTTCAATCGATAGTCGTAGCG
>JALYOK010000214.1 GCA_030856925.1 Pseudomonadota bacterium | reverse complement strand
TCCAAGAAAAGCATCGCATCGATACCGCTGCGCTCGAGCGGTATCTGCGCAACCATGTGGATGGTTTTTCCGGCGCGCTCACAGTCGAGCAATTCAAAGGCGGGCAATCCAATCCGACCTATCGATTGAGCGCGGGCGGTAAGCGCTATGTCCTGCGCCGCAAGCCGCCGGGCAAGTTGCTGCCGTCGGCCCACGCGGTGGATCGCGAATACCGCGTCATCACCGCGCTCTATAACGCGGGCATCCCGGTGGCCAAAACTTATGCGCTGTGCGAAGACGAGCACGTGATCGGGACAGCGTTCTATATCATGGATTGCGTCGAAGGCCGCGTGCTGTGGGATCAAGCGCTGCCCGGCATGGGCCCCGCAGAGCGTAAAGCCATTTTTGAAGAGCTGAACCGCGTCATCGCCGCGCTTCATCAAGTGGACTACGATCAAATTGGCCTCGGCGATTTTGGCAAGCCGGGCAATTATCTCGCGCGCCAAATCGGCCGCTGGACCAAACAGTACAAAGCATCCGAAACGGAAAAGATCGAAGCGATGGATAACCTCATCGCTTGGCTGCCGGAAAATATTCCGCAGGACGAAGCGACCAGCATCGTCCACGGCGACTATCGCATGGACAATGTGATTTTCCACGCGACGGAACCACGCATCGCCGCCATCCTCGATTGGGAATTATCGACCTTGGGAAATCCGCTGGCGGATTTTGCCTACCACTGCATGAGCTGGCGTTTATCGCCCGGCGAGTTTCGCGGCATCGCCGGCTATGATCTCAAGGCGCTCGGCATTCCTTCCGAAGAGGAATACGTCGCGGCCTATTTCAAACGCATGGGCAAATCACTCATCGACCCGCGCCAGTGGGACTTTTATTTGGCCTACAACATGTTCCGCCTCGCGGGTATTTTGCAAGGCATCATGGGTCGTGTCGTCGATGGGACGGCCGCAAGCCAGCATGCCATCGAATCCGGCAAACGGGCGCGGCCCATGGCGGAAGCCGGTTGGCGGCAAGTGGAAAAAATTCTTAAACAATAACTGTAGGGTGCACTTGTGCACCTTCAGCATTATTTTTCGGTGCACGAGTGCACCCTACATTGGGACCTACCATGGATTTCGAATACTCCGATAAAGTTAAAGCGCTACAAGAACGCCTCGTGCATTTCATGAACGACCATATTTATCCAAACGAGGCGGAATTCCATCGTCAGGTGAATACCGGCGATCGTTGGCAGCCGGTGCAATTGATGGAGGATCTGAAGGTCAAGGCGCGCGCCGCGGGCCTATGGAACTTGTTCTTGCCGGAATCTAAACATGGCGCGGGCTTGACCAATTTGGAATACGCGCCGCTGTGCGAAATCATGGGCCGCGTGTTGTGGTCGCCGGAAGCGTTCAACTGCAACGCCCCGGATACCGGCAACATGGAAACCATCGAGCGCTACGGCAGTGAAGGGCAGAAACGCGAGTGGCTGGAGCCGCTGCTCGACGGAAAAATCCGTTCGGCCTTCGCTATGACCGAGCCCGCCGTCGCTTCATCGGATGCGACCAATATCCAAACCAGCATGGTGCGCGACGGCGACCATTGGCTGATTAACGGTCTCAAATGGTGGATCACCGGCGCATCACATCCGAACTGCAAGATTTTTATCGTCATGGGCAAGACCGATCCCAATAATCCGAGCCGGCACAATCAGCAATCCATGATTCTGGTGCCGCGTGATACGCCGGGTGTGACGGTGGTGCGCCCGCTCACCGTGCTGGGTTACGATGACGCGCCTCACGGCCACGCGGAAGTAAAGTTCGAAAACGTGCGCGTGCCGTACGAAAATATTCTTCTCGGCGAAGGCCGCGGTTTCGAAATCGCGCAAGGACGCTTGGGGCCGGGCCGCATTCACCACTGCATGCGCGCCGTCGGCGTTGCCGAGCGAGCGCTGGAATACATGTGCAAGCGCGCATTAACCCGCGTCGCGTTTGGTAAAGCCGTGTCGGAACAGGGCGTGACACAGGAAAGAGTGGCGGAAGCACGGATCATGATCGACTCGGCAAGGCTATTAGTGTTGAAGGCCGCGGACATGATGGATAGAGTTGGCAATAAAGTCGCGCGGGCGGAAATCGCCATGATAAAAGTTTTTGTGCCCAACATGACGCAGCAAGTGATCGAATGGGCGATTCAAGCCCACGGCGCCGGCGGCCTGAGCGAAGATTTCCCGCTGGCCGAGTTCTACGCCCATAACCGCACCTTGCGCTTGGCTGACGGCCCGGATGAAGTGCATCGCAACGCCATCGCCAAAGTCGAATTCGGTAAGTACATGGCGGAAATGGGAATGACGAAGAAATCATAGTGTCCGTATGGA
>JALYOK010000210.1 GCA_030856925.1 Pseudomonadota bacterium | reverse complement strand
ATCCTAACGAGAGGCTGCACGTGATGTGTCAGGAAGTCGCTCACACCTTCGGACTCGACCATCAGTCCACCGACGGCAGTTCGCAAAATACTTGCATGGACTATTTTTCGAACACTGGCGCGAATGCCACGAGCACACTGAGCACTAAACCGAACGCTCACGACTTCGAAGAGCTGAATATTATCTACGGGCATCTCGATAGCACGACCACGGTCGCCGCGACGGCTGCTTTGGCTGCGTCAGTTTCGGATGTGACCGATGACAAGAACAGCTGGGGCCACCTCATACGCCAATCCGCTAACGGCCGTAGCTCGATTTACGAGAGGTTTAACCGAGACGGGTCTAAGACAATAACGCACGTCTATTGGACTCTCGAAGCGGCGTCCAACTGCCCCGGCTGCGATCACCGGTATGACCGCTAATCGAGACTAACGTCTTGATCAGGCGACCGATTAAGGGAAAGTGGCCAAAGGGTGCCTCACCCTTTTCGGGCGTAGCGGTGCCGGTGGGGGCGCTAATCGACACATGTATTGCGAGCTGACCCCGAGTTCACCCTTAGGTTATTGTTTGCAAAAGGCGAGGCTGGTGCCTCGCCTTTTGTGCATTTGCGGGCGGTTCCTCGTGTCAATTGGTTCGTAGCGGAACGGAACGGTTATCGGTGGTAAGTACCAAGACCTTGGCAGCAGGCGCGAACGGGCTGCGGGCGCACGCTTGAAGCATTGAGCCTGTGAGGCTACTGTTTCTTTCAGTCAGTTTGCTTTCCGTGGTTGCTGCCGCTCCGACAGGCTGCGCTGGAAAATTATCGGTATCCCATCAGGCGCAACAGGTGGAACTGCCCGCTGGAGGGGCGACGGACTATGCAAGTTTAATAGACGACTTGCGTACTGCTGGGGTAAGTGTCGAGCCGGACGGAACAGTAGATCAACCTTTCTTTTCTGTCAAAGGGAGGATGATCAAAATCGGCGGCGAGGATGTACAGGTTTTTCAATACTCTCATGCTGCGGCAGCAGATGCACAGGCTGCGCTGGTTTCAACCGATGGCAGCGCAGTGGGAACAAGCAAGCTCCATTGGGTTGGCTCTCCTCATTTTTATAAGAAAGGGAAACTCCTCGTATTGTATTTAGGTGACGATGACAAAGTATTAAAAGCACTGGACGCTGTGCTTGCTCGACAGTTCGCGGGCAAATAGGATTAAAGCGTTGGCTGGGCCTAATGAATCTCCACTGGAACTCGCCGCTCGCATCGTCGATCTCCTTCGAAAAAGAGAAAGACCATACGCCATCCACGTGGTTCAATTCGAGATGAGGTATTTGGCGACGCTTACGCGGCAACATGATAATAGCCGCGCACAGGCACCTCATTCCATCTCCGGCGTGGCCAAACGGCGCTGATCAAACGCCGCCTGTATAGCGAAATGCACGAGGCTTGAATTTTTCACCGCGAGTTACATTTTCGTCCCTCGGGTGACGCGCGTGAAAGAAGGTTGAAGTTTTAAACCGAAATGAATTTAGACTTTCTTTGTCGTCAGCAACGTAAATCCTTCGCCGACAATCGAGCGGTTGATCGCTCCGCTAAAACCCGCGTCGCGCAGCAGGCCTTCCTGTTCCTGCCGTGTGGGAATGACGTTGCCCCACATCAATTCTTCGAAACCCGTTTGCACCGGAAACAAAAAATCTTTTTGCCGCATTTCTTCCAGCGTCGAGGGATAAGTTTCGTCGATGATGACAAGCCAACCGCCGGGACGCAACGCCTTGGCACAGGCGCCGATGATGCTCGCGCGTAGCGCGGGCGCGATTTCATGGAGCACTTCGATCATGACGGCCGCGTCAATACTGTTGGGCGGGGCGATGGCTGCGATGTAACCTTCATGGACTTCGACCCGCGTTTCCAAACCCGCTTTTCTCAATGCTGCGCGCGCGGCGTTAAGGCCATCGGCATCGATGTCGACGCCGGCGATGCGCGCTTGCGGAAAAGCGTTCGCCACCAGCATGAGATGATTGCCGGCGCCGCAACCGACTTCGAGAATCGAGCCGCCTTTGCCGAGCTTGTCGGCGAGGCCGGGCAATTCGGGCAGTATCTTACGCGCACAGAGAATCTGTAGCCCCATCGTCCCCTCGGCGATGGTGCGGGCGAAATACTCGCCGCGCCCTTGGAACGGCACGGTTGCACCGGAACGAAATGCGTCGACACAGCGGCGAAAATCCTCGCTGGCGTATTCGGTCCCCAGCCGCACGTAACCGCCAAGATAACGGGGATGCCCGGGCGTCGCGAGAATTTTATCGATGAAAGGCGCAAGTTTAAATTGCCGCGTGGCTTCGTCTGCTTCGAGCAACTCGAAGCTATAGGCGGTGGTGCACCAAACGTTGACGAAGTGTGCGTTCAGATTCAACTGTTGCGCGAGCGCTGCGGCGGTTAAGCCGTTGGCTGTTGTTAGCGCTTTGAACAAGCCGATTTCTACGCCGATGTCGATCAAATGCATCGCGTTGAAACCGCGCCGCCATGCGAAAATTTTTTCGGTTTGACTTTCTGCGCTGATCGCTGCTGCGGTCATTGTTTTT
>JALYOK010000177.1 GCA_030856925.1 Pseudomonadota bacterium | reverse complement strand
GAGAAGGGGTCGGTCGCAAGGCGCCGTCGCGAAGCCAAGGGTGGGTTCACTTGGCGAGCGGCGCAACTTAGACGAGCGGCCCCTTCTCGACCCAACCCGCATGGGCTGGGGTTTGCCGGGCGGCAGGCTTTGTTTGGACTCGCTGATGTGGAATAACCACACTGCGCTCGCCGCGTCGCGCCTGCCACCCGGCAAATCTCAGCGCGACCGCGAGGGACTTAATTTGAGGTTACTTGATCCACGATGCGTTGAAAGCTATTGTAGTGATCGCGGGTGTAATAGTATTCACCGCTGGCGCCGGCAACAATGCGGCGCGCCCCGCGATGATTCGCACCGGGCGTCTTGACGGTGTATTCCTTGTAGTAGCCATATTGCTGATGCGGCAACTGCCGTTCACGGTTACCAAAAGTCGAGCCATCTTTACGATAGGGAAAGGGCCCGCCCTTTTTGATAAGGTTCAAAGTCGCTTGACCTTCCGGCGGAAGCTCCGCGACGGCGATGATTTCGTAACTTGGCTTGCTTGGCCCCGTGTCGGAATCCCGCGCGCCGGCGAAATTCGCCGCGACAACCATCATAACGACGGCGCCGAGCAATGCGAGGGATTGCTTGCTGATGAACTTCATGGTCGTTTTCACTGGCGGCACGTTATGGGTGGCGATAAGGGCAGCCGGTCTTGGTGCAATCGGCGTACAGATGCAACGAGTGGTCGTGAATTTCGAAGCCGCGGTCCTTGGCGATTTTTTTCTGGCGGCGCTCGATTTCCTCGTCGAAGAATTCTTCTACGCGGCCACATTGCAGACAAACCAAGTGATCGTGATGGCCGCCTTGGTTCAATTCGTAAACGGCTTTGCCGCTTTCGAAATGGTGGCGGACCAACAAGCCCGCCTGCTCGAATTGAGTCAACACGCGATAGACGGTCGCAAGGCCGATGTCCATGCCTTCTTTCATGAGCAGGCGATAGACATCCTCAGCGGTAAGATGCCGCACGTCTGTGTTCTCGAATAAGTCGAGGATTTTGAGCCGCGGCAACGTGGCCTTCAGCCCCATGTCCTTCAGGTCCTTGGGTTCACTCATGTTCATCGCTCCGCTAGTTTTCACCATTATAATGCGACATTCGATAACCTAACTCGCCCATGCGCGAGGCCGCTATGTCAAATCAAGTTCTGCAACGGGTCGTGTGGGTCGGCTTGGCTTCTTTCTTTACAGCGTGTACGTACCTTACTCCGTATAAGTTGCCGATCCAACAGGGCAACATCATCGAAAGCGAATCGTTACCCAAGCTCAAGTCCGGCATGTCGAAAAACCAAGCGGCACAGGTGCTCGGCACACCGCTGTTGAATGACATTTTTCACGCCAATCGGTGGGACTATGTGCACTACCTCAACAAGCGTGGCCGGATGTCAGAGCAAAAACACGTGGCGCTAATTTTCGAAGAGGAAAAATTGGTGCGCTTGGTTGGCGAGGGCGTGCCCGCATTGGCGCCCATGGCCGCGCCGGATGCGTCGGCCACCGCAGCGCCCGCGGCGGCGCCAACGGTGGATGACGCCGCTGTGCCTAAGCCCGAACCATCGCCGGGTCCGGACAAAGAATAATGCCGGTCAGTGTTTGTATCGCCGGCAGCGGCGGGCGGATGGGACGCACGCTCATCGAACTTGTCGAGCAAGCGGATGATCTGCAATTATGCGCAGCACTGGAAATCGCCGGTAGCCCGGCGCTCGGCCGCGATGCCGGTGAGGCGATTGGCATGACCACCGGCATAAAGATTAGCGACCAAGTCGCAAACGCACTAAAAACCGGCGATGTGTTGATCGACTTCACTCGTCCCGAAGCCACGCTCGAATATCTCCAAATATGCCGCGCAAACAAGGCCAAGCTGGTCATCGGAACCACGGGTTTTTCACCGGAACAGAAAAAACTGATCAGCGAGGCAAGCCGAGACACGGCGATTGTCTTCGCGCCGAACATGAGCGTGGGTGTCAACGTCTGCTTGAAACTGTTGGAGACGGCGGCGCGGGCGTTGTCGGAGGGGTACGATATCGAAATCGTCGAAGCCCACCATCGCCACAAGGTCGATGCGCCATCGGGCACGGCGTTGCGCATGGGAGAAGTCGTCGCGGAAGCGCTGGGCCGCGATTTGAAAGACTGCGCCGTCTACGGCCGCGAAGGTATCGTCGGCGAACGCCAGGCTTCGACCATCGGCTTTAGCACCCTGCGCGGCGGTGACATTGTCGGCGACCACACGGTGATGTTCGCAGGCATCGGCGAGCGGATCGAAATTTCCCACAAAGCGTCCAGCCGCGTGACCTTCGCCCAAGGCGCGCTGCGCGCCGCGCGATTCCTTGCGGACAAGAGCCATGGCCTGTTCGACATGCAAGATGTCCTGGCCCTGCGTTCAAAGGTAGGATAGCGTCTGGTTTCTTGTCGTCTACTCAGGTCGCTCGTTAAGCCGAATTCATCCAGCTACTACTTTCGGACTAGGTCACCTGACCTATTGATCTCCCCGCTCGGGCCGCGTAACTTCGCTCCATGAATACGCGGAGGCTGTGCTGTGGCCATCAAGCAAACATTGAGTTGCTTTGTTTCTTGCGCCGAGCCTCGGTATCGGATGCCTCTGGCCGATGAAACATTCCGCAGAGGTCGCGCACTTTCGGCAATTGTGTTGTCTAGGCATCGACTCTCAAACCGCGATGCCCAACTTACTGAAAGCCTTGCACCGGCTCATCGGATCGAATTCCAACTCTTTTTATTGGGCTACCCACAACGGCGACATTACCAATGTCTACATGGAGCAACTTATGCCCAAAGACATCGCCGCATGCTTCTTTAAAGAGTTCGTGAATAATCGCAAACGCGAGTTTTCGGCGCTCGACCTGCGCAAATATCTGCCGAAAGGCCAAGTCGTGGGCAATAGCGCAAAAGTGTTTCCCAAATCGTTTCACAATTCCGATGTGTATAACTTGATCTGGCGGCCCCAGGCACGAAAACACTTGTTGTGGGCGCGAATTCGCGACGCCGAAGGCCGCGCCAACGGGGTTGCACTTTCTCGCATCGTCGGTGACGCCGAGTTTTCCGAACGCGACGAGCAGTTACTGACGCAACTGGCGCCCTATTTGGCGCACGCACTGAACGCACGTCCGACTGCGCCCGCACAATTTGTTGACGCCGGCGAATCGGCTGTGGTCGTTGTGAATCGGCGCGGGGGCGTAGAACACCAATCATCAGAGGGCCGGCGCCTACTGCTTCTCGTGGCGCACCCGCGCATTGCGCCGGGAGCCGTGGATTGGAGAGGCGATAGCGCCGTACCGGCAGTATTAGGAAATTTGCTTGACCGGATCGAGGCGGTCGCCGCCGGACGACCGACATTCCCGCCGATAATCGAACTGCAAAGCCCGTGGGGTAAGTTTGTCATGCGGGCGTATCCCATGGAATCAAGTGTAGCAACACCCAACAGCCTAGTGGTGATTTTGATCGAACGCCACATCCCGCTGAAATTGAAACTGTTGAACGCGATGCAGTCCTTACCGCTATCGGCGAAACAAAAAGAAGTGTGCTTGTTGCTGACGGAAGGTTCCAGTTACCAAAACCTAGCTGTGCGTCTGGGCGTGCGCCCTAATACCGTCGTCGATCACGTCCGCAAGATCTACGACAAACTCGATGTGCGCAGTCATCACGAGCTCTTGAGCACGCTTGCTCAAAAGTCTCGGCCCGTTTTACCGGTGAGGCACTAACCTGGTCGCCGGGGTCGATCATTCATTGACAAAATGACCTCTGACGAACGATAATTCCCAACTTTGAACACGCGGCGAATTAGCTCAGTTGGTTAGAGCGACGGAATCATAATCCGCAGGTCCGGGGTTCGAGTCCCTGATTCGCCACCAACTCTCACCCAACCGATTCGCACCGCATTGACCTTCCCTCGATATTGCTACGGCGTCCGTGCTTTTATTGGTTGTTTTGCCCTGTTTTTCCTTTATGCGACGTCGTCCCAGTCCTGCGATTTTCCGCGCTCTTCCAAAACCGCCCGACTCGCTCATTTCGAGCGGCCGGTTGTGAAGATCGGGTCGAACACGTTTCGTCTCGCGTCCGCCACGCCAATCATCGATGCCAGCAATCGCCTCATCCCGCCGGCATCTTTGCCGATCGGGGCGCAGATCGTTTATAAGCTTGAAGATACCACCGCGTTTGTTCACAATATTAGGTTGCTCGCACCGAACAAAGCCGTAAATATTCTTCAGTAAACCGTGGCTAAGAAACTCTACATCAAAACCTTCGGCTGCCAGATGAACCAGTACGACTCGGACAAGATGGCCGATGTGCTGCATGAGGTCGAAGGTTTCGATACTACCCATTCGCCGGAAGACGCTGACGTAATCCTGTTCAACACTTGCTCGGTGCGCGAGAAGGCGCAGGAGAAAGTGTTCAGCGATCTCGGCACGGTGAGGCATTTAAAGCAGCGCAACCCGAATTTATTGATCGGCGTCGGCGGTTGCGTTGCCAGCCAAGAGGGTGCGGCGATCGTGCGCCGCGCGCCCTATGTGGATCTGGTGTTCGGGCCGCAAACCCTGCATCGTTTGCCGGCTTTGATTGCAAAGCGCCGCCAATCGGGCAAAGCGCAGGTCGACATCTCATTCCCCGAAATCGAAAAATTCGATCACTTGCCGCCGGCAAGAGTTCAAGGCCCGGCGGCGTTTGTCTCCATCATGGAAGGCTGCAGCAAGTATTGCAGCTTCTGCGTCGTGCCCTACACCCGCGGCGAGGAAGTATCGCGCGGTTTCGAAGACGTGTTGACCGACGTGGCGGATCTTGCCGATCGCGGCGTGAAAGAAGTCACCTTGCTCGGCCAAAACGTAAATGCTTATCGCGGAAAAATGGAGAGTGGTGAGATCGCCGATTTCGCCCACTTGTTGGAGTATGTCGCCGCGATGCCGGGTATCGAGCGCATCCGCTATACCAGTTCCCATCCGCGCGAGTTTTCGCAGCGGCTCATCGACGCCTACGGAAAAATTCCGCAACTCGTCAGCCAGGTTCATCTTCCGGTGCAGTCGGGCTCCGATCCGATACTCGCGGCGATGAAACGCGGCTACACGTCGTTGGAGTATAAATCCATCATCCGAAGACTACGCGTCGTGCGTCCGGACGTTTCGATCTCGTCCGATTTCATCATCGGCTTTCCAGGCGAGACTGAGCAGGATTTTTTGTCGACCTTAAAGCTGGTGGAGGACGTGGGCTTCGACGGGAGTTACAGCTTCATTTACAGCCGGCGACCCGGCACTCCTGCGGCGGATCTGGAAGATGAAGTGCCGCGCGAAGCCAAGCTAGAACGCTTGCAGCGTCTGCAAATCAAACTCGAACAAAAGGCCAACCTGCTCAGCGAGAAGATGGTCGGGTCGGTGCAGCGCGTCTTGGTCGAAGACACGGCGAAGAAAAATGCCGCTGAACTGTCCGGCCGCACCGACAACAATCGCGTCGTGAATTTCCCCGGCCAGCCGCATCTGATCGGCCACTTCGTCCAAGTTAAGATTGTTTCCGCTCTACCGCACTCGCTGCGTGGTGAATTGCCGGTTCGGAATTAGTCATTGAAAGCCGCGGTCCTTAGCGCTCCTATTAATCTGAGCTTCACTCCGGTCGACAATCAGCGGCTCGCCAATCTGTGCGGCCCGCTCGATGGTCATCTACGTCAGATCGAAGCCTCATTCAAGGTGACGATCTCGCGCCGGGGCGAGAATTTCCAAATTGAAGGACCGGAGGACAATGCCGTCAAAGGCGAAAAAGTTCTCCGTGCACTGTATCAATCGGCAACGCGAGAACTCCACGTTGAAGATGTTCAATTGCATCTCATCGAAGTGTCCGCGGCGCAACCCCAAGGCGTCGAGAGTTTGCAGGCGCCGATACTGCTCACCCGCCGCGGCGATCTGCGTGGCCGCACGCCGCGCCAAATAGAATACCTCAACAACATCCAGGCCCACGACATTACGTTTGGCATTGGCCCGGCGGGAACAGGCAAAACCTACCTCGCGGTCGCCTGTGCCGTGGATGCGTTGCAGCGAGACAAAGTGAAGCGACTGGTGTTGGTGCGTCCGGCCGTTGAAGCCGGCGAGAAGCTCGGCTTTCTGCCCGGCGATCTGGCGCAGAAAGTTGATCCTTACTTGCGCCCGTTGTACGACGCGCTCTATGACTTGATGGGCTTCGAAAAAGTAGAAAAATTATTCGAGCGCAGCACCATCGAAATCGCGCCGCTCGCCTACATGCGCGGACGTACGCTCAACCATTCCTTCATAATTCTCGACGAAGCGCAAAACACCACGCCGGAACAAATGAAAATGTTCTTGACGCGAATCGGCTTCGGCACCAAAGCCGTCATTACCGGCGACGTCACGCAAATCGACCTGGCCCGCGGCCAAAAGAGTGGCCTCATCGATGCGCGCAATGTGCTGCAAGACATCGAAGCCATCGCCTTCTCGATCTTCCAATCGGAGGATGTGGTGCGCCACCCCATCGTGCAGGCCATCGTTAACGCCTACGAGCGCCATGCTAAAGGCAGTTAAGCCTAAGGGTCGGCAACTTCCGCAGCTTTCCCTCGCCGTTCAATATGCCACCGCGGACCAGCGGGTTCCGTCGCGCTCGCAGTTACGCCGTTGGATCCGCGCTTCATTGGGACGCGACGCGACCATCACCCTGCGCATCGTCGGCGCGAACGAAGGCCGCGAATTGAACCGAGCGTACCGAAAAAAAGACTACGCGACCAACGTGCTGACCTTCGTTTATGACCCGTCGCCCGATGGGATATTCGCCGGTGACATCGTGTTATGCGCGGCCGTCGTCGCCAAAGAAGCTCATGAACAGCGCAAAGAATTGATGCATCATTACGCCCACTTGGTCGCTCACGGGAGCTTGCATCTTCAAGGCTACGATCACGAAGCTGAAGGCGATGCCGAGAAAATGGAGCGGCGCGAAATTGCGTTACTGGGACGGATGAAAATTCCGGATCCTTACGGCTCTTGACACGGCCTCAGTGCCGGCATTCAGCACCGCATGTTGGCGGGCGTATCGGGTGGCGTGCTGCTGATCTTTGCCTTGATTTCCAGGTTGATCCGCTACACTTCGCCCCATCTTAAATGGCAAAATGGTATGAGGTAGGGAGGGCAACAGGTTGCGCAGGCGGAACCGTTAATTTTTTGTGAGTCCGATGGAACGGTGGGCAATGCGGCACGTTCACTTTCCCTAAAACTATTCATGATCGAGCCACCAGGCGCGACGTCGATAGGTCAAAGGTGTTTTGCTATGCAAGATGGTTTCCTGGGTGAGGGATAGCGGTTGCCGTTTGCCCGGATTGGTGGAAAAATTCTTATGACATTCCTGTTAGCAAAAAATGTTATTCGCTAGCACAGGCTATATTAACCGAGAGAGATCGCCACGTAAGCCAATGGCCCAAGGCCACCCAGTACCAGCGCGGCATACAAGGCATGCCTTTCCAACAGGCAAGCGGGCCGCGGCTGCTGGCGGGATGGATTTAACAACGTAAGACTGCAAAGTTGACGCTCTCATCCGTCCGAGGTAGTGTGTCGTATCGCTTTCTATTGTTGGAGTATGGACGAGTCCCGACCTAGTTGGATGGAACGCCTGTCGGCGTTCCTGTTGCGCGCCCCGGAAGATCGCGAGGAGTTGCTGAAGCTCCTCAATACCGCCCACGAAAATGAATTGATCGATGCCGAGGCGCTGTCGATGATCGAGGGCGTGTTGCAGGTATCGGAAATGCAAGTGCGGGACATCATGATCCCGCGTTCGCAAATGGATGTGATCGAGATCGACCAGAGTCCCGACCAATTTATTCCCTATGTGATCAGCACCGCCCACTCGCGTTTCCCCGTGGTGGACGAAAACAAGGACAATGTCCTCGGCATTCTCCTCGCTAAAGATTTGCTGCGCTATTACGCCGGCGAGGAGGAATTCAATGTGCGCGACATGCTGCGCCCGGCGGTGTTCATTCCGGAATCGAAGCGTCTTAATGTGTTGCTGCGGGAGTTTCGCGGCAACCGCAACCATATCGCCATCGTAGTCGACGAATACGGCGGCGTGTCGGGTCTTGTCACCATCGAAGACGTGTTGGAACAGATCGTCGGCGACATCGACGACGAGTACGATTTCGACGAAGCGGAAGACAACATTATTCTGGATCGCACCGGCCGTCACCGGGTTAAGGCCACCACCGAGATCGTCGACTTCAACGAGAAGCTCGGCGTGAACTTCAGCGATGAGGATTTCGACACCGTCGGTGGATTGGTGGTGAACTTGTTCGGCCGTTTGCCGAAACGCGGTGAGCAAATTCAGTACCAGGGATTGAGCTTCCAAGTGTTACGCGCCGACAGCCGCCGCGTTCACGTGCTGTTGGTGGATCGCGTTAAAGCTGAGGCGCAGGATACCGTCAGCATATGATGGTGGATTCAATGGAAGGCTTAGATTCTGGCGCAGTGGTTCTTGGTGTCAAAGTTGGTCGTAGTTACTTAGGTTCCTTAGCAGCATGATCGCCGGCGTTCGCGCGATAGGATTGGCGGCAATCCTATCGGCGACCCTTGGCGCCGCGACGACGTTCAGTTTTGCGCCATTCTATCTCTCTTGGCTGCCGTTGCTTACGTTTGCAGGTTTGATTTTGCTCTGGCAGAAATTTTCCGGCAAAAAATGGCAGGCCGCTGCGCTGGGCCTGACATTCGGCCTCGGGTTATTTTGTACCGGTATCAATTGGGTCTATGTCAGCCTGCACGATTTCGGCGGCATGTCCGCGCCGATCGCGGTGTTGTGCACTTTCCTGTTGAGCCTTATCCAAGCTGCGTACCCTGCCATGGTTGGGTTTTTCCAGGCAGCAATGCAGCCCAATGGTTGGGTGCAAGGGGTGTTGGTCATTCCTGCGTGGTGGGCATTGTTCGAATGGTTTCGGGGGTGGGTGTTCACGGGGTTTCCTTGGCTAAGTCTGGGCTATGCGCAAGCGCCCGACGGTCCGCTGGCGGGGTACGCACCGCTAGTCGGCGTCTATGGCGTGTCGTTGCTTACGGCGGTGGCCGCGGGGCTGATGGTGACCATTTTTACCGCTTTCCTCGGGCGTCGCGGGTGGTTATGGATCGCGCCGGCGATTGTGCTTGCAGCGCTCATCTCGGGCGGAGTTGGGCTCTCGCATCACGAATGGACCGAGCCCGCCGGCACGCCGCTGTCAGTGAGCCTAGTGCAAGGCAATATTACCCAAGACATTAAGTGGAAACCGGAAACGCTTGCCTCGACATTGACAACTTATCGCGACCTCGCGCTCGCGAGCAAAAGTAAACTAATTATCCTGCCGGAGACGGCGTTCCCGATTTTTCTTGAAGAGATACCCGAGGAGTATCTCGCCGAGTTCGACAATCATGCAAAAAAACTTGGCGGCGATGTATTGATCGGCGTGCCGGAAACTACCGGACCCTCCACTTACCACAACAGCGTAATCAGTTTCGGCATGTCGCCGCGCCAGACTTATCGCAAATCTCACCTCGTGCCGTTCAGCGAATTCATTCCCTTCAAATGGCTGATCGGCTGGGTGTACGACGACCTACTCGACATGCCGCTGGCCGATTTCACCTCGGGCGGGATCGATCAAGCGCCGTTCGCCCTGGGGGGCCAGAAAATCGCCATGACCAATTGTTACGAAGATTTATTCGGCGAAGAAATCATCCGCAAGCTGCCGCAAGCCACCCTGCTCGCGAACGTGAGCAACGATGCTTGGTTCGGCCGATCTTGGGGACCGCAGCAGCATCTGCAGATCTCGCAAATGCGCGCCCTGGAGATGGGTCGCTACATGTTGCGCTCGACCAACACCGGCGTCACCGCGATCATCGACCACAAAGGCCGCGTTGTCAGCCGCGCGCCGGAATTCACCAGAATGTCGCTCGATGGCGCGGCTCAAGGCTACACCGGCACAACGCTCTACGTGCGCGTCGGCAATTTTGGGGTGCTGTGTTTTTCCATCGCGATAATAGTAATTGCGGCTGCATTACGCCGCCGACTAACGCACCAAAACCATACACCACACTTGTAAATAAGTTTTCTGGATCAAAACACGCGGTAAAAGAACTAATCAGACGCGCGCCCCACGGCGGTGACAGGTGACCTTCGGCCAGGTTTGGCAAAAAATATTTGGAGGGGTGGTGCGGATGACGCTTTAATTTACCCCTGCAGCTTGCGAAAGCTAACACCTCTTAACTTCTATTTAATTCGTATTAGAATCGTGCACTAATCGGAACATCTCTCGCCATGGATTTTTCATACTCGAGTTTGCTCAACCGCCGCGTCGTTTACTTATCGGGCTTCATAGCCTGTGCCGGTCTTATCGCCTTCGCCTTGTAC
>JALYOK010000164.1 GCA_030856925.1 Pseudomonadota bacterium | reverse complement strand
GATAGAGACTTCGCGAGAGGCATTCCCGGCGGATGAACTGAACGAATATCCCCATCGATTTATCATTCTCGATCGCGTTCGGGACCAGACACACTAACCAGGAGTTTGCATGCAAGATTCTATCGTTATCGTCGGCGCCGCACGTACCGCCATGGGTGGCTTTCAAGGCGTATTTCAGAACGTTACGGCGCCGGAACTCGGCGCCGCCGCCATACGCGCCGCAGTCGAGCGCGCGGGCCTCGTGCCGAGCGATGTGCAGGAAGTCATTATGGGGAATTGTTTAATGGCAGGCGTCGGCCAGGCCCCTGCCCGCCAAGCCAGTATTGGCGCGGGTCTACCGCTATCGACCGGTTGCACGACCATCAGCAAGATGTGCGGCTCCGGAATGAAAGCCGCGATGCTCGCCCACGATCTCATCATCGCCGGCAGCAACGACATTATGGTCGCGGGCGGCATGGAGAGCATGAGCAACGCGCCGTACCTGTTGCCGAAAGCTCGAGGCGGCATGCGCTTAGGCCATTCCCAAGTCATCGATCACATGTTCCTCGACGGGCTGGAAGACGCTTACGACAAAGGCCGCCTTATGGGTACTTTCGCCGAAGATTGTGCACGTAAATACGAATTCACCCGCGCAGCGCAGGACGAATTCGCAATCGCATCGTTGACCCGCGCGCTCCAGGCCACCCGCGACGGCAGCTTCGCAAAGGAAATCGCAAGCCTCACGGCGAGAGTCGGCAAACAAGACATGGCAATCATGCAGGACGAACAACCGCTCAGCGCCAAGGCCGAAAAAATACCGACGCTCAAACCCGCCTTCCGCAAGGATGGCACGGTGACAGCGGCGAATTCCAGTTCCATTTCCGATGGCGCCGCAGCGCTGGTATTGATGCGGCTTTCCGATGCAGAAAAGCGCGGCGTGAAACCTCTCGCCCGCATCGTCGCCCACACCACTCACGCGCAGGAACCCAATTGGTTTACCACCGCGCCGGTCAGCGCAATGAAACAATTGTTCGAAAAGACCAACTGGTCGGCGAAAGAGGTTGATCTATTCGAGATCAACGAAGCTTTCGCCGTCGTCGCCATGGCGGCCATGCGCGATCTCGGTTTGCCTCACGATAAAGTCAATGTGCACGGCGGCGCGTGCGCATTGGGTCATCCCATCGGCGCATCCGGCGCGCGGATCATGGTGACCTTACTTGCGGCGTTGGAAAAATATGATTTGAAACGCGGTGTGGCGTCGCTGTGTATCGGCGGCGGTGAAGCGACGGCGATCGCTTTGGAGCGGATGCGGTAACGATCTGCCATTCTTGCGAACACTGTCCTTGACTTGATCGGGGACGGGAATCCATGTCCACAGTTCTAAAACGCCTATTCGATGGCTGTCCTACAAAAGAGTTGTGAGGAGTCGCGGCTGGCACATTGTAGAGTTATAATATTGTAACTACAAATACGGAGTTATAATTGTTTTCTTGGGATGACGCCAAGGATGCGAGCAACCAGCGCAAACACGGCATCAGTTTTGCTACCGCCCGACTCGTGTTTGACGACCCGTTGCATGTCTCGCGGCAGGATCGTGTCGAAAATGGTGAACAGCGTTGGCAGACCCTCGGCATGGCGGGTGACGTAGTTTTGTTGCTGGTGGCGCATACCTGGCACGAAGCAGACGGTGGTGAAGAACACATTCGTATCATTTCGGCGCGACGGGCGACCAAACTGGAAAGGAACGTTTATGAAGAAGGTACCTGAAGCGATTCGCAAGGAACTGGCGGCCCTGGCAGCTAAGCCAGAGAGCGAGATCGACTTCTCTGATTTGCCGCCGACCACCGAGCAGGACTGGCAAGGGGCGGCGCGTGGCAAGTTCTATCGACCCATCAAACAACAATTGACGGTACGCATCGATGCCGACGTAGTGGAATGGCTGAAGAGCCAAGGCAAAGGCTATCAAAGCCGCTTGAACGATATTTTGAGAGCGGCGATGCTCGATAAGGGACGTCATCGGTAGGCAACCCACGGGCTACCGCTTGCCGGATTTCGTTGATATTTTTGGGGACTCGACACTGATCAAACTCAAGCGGCTCGAATTAGCTTAGAGCCTGATTTGTATATCAGACATTTGCGGCATATAATATGGACATATGTCCATTTACTTGATAAACCTATAACCGTATGGAAAACATTTTTTCAGTAGAGCGGGTGCTGGGCGGTAAAGCCACATTGAAGTCCATACCCAAAACCCCACACGACTGGCATGAGCTGCTGGAAGCAGGTCTGCCGCTCAACGCGCTACAAAAATTCAAACAGGCGACCGCTATGTCCGATGCCCAATTGGCGGCCCTCATCGGCATCAGCATCAAGACCCTACAACGGGCGCGTGGCGCCCGTAAACGGCTGGATGCCGTCACCAGCGACCGGCTGTTCCGCACTGCCACTATCGTAGCCTTGGCAGGGCAAGTGCTGGAGGATGGCGGACGCGGCATCGCTTGGCTCGGCAAGAGCCAGATGGGTCTCGGGGGCAAGGTCCCATTTACGCTGATGACCACCGAAGCCGGGTGCGATCAAGTCGAGAAGCTTCTGCTGCGGATCGAGCACGGTGTTTACTCTTGAGGCGCACCTTCAGGATCGTCAAACGCCGGCACGCAAAGCAGGCGTTTGACGGCGAAGGCGCGCGGCTTGCCGGCGGACGTTGGAATAGCCAAGGGCAGCGAGCCGTTTATCTCTCCTCTACCCTGTCGCTGGCCGCCATGGAGACATTCGTTCATCTCGCCGACGATGTTGCACGACTTGACTACATTTACTTTGAAGTCGACATCCCCGCAGCGGTGCCCATTACCAGACTCGGCGCGAAGCCTAAGGGCTGGCGCAACGAGCCACCAACCAGCGCCTCGATGCGCGTTGGCGATCGCTGGTTGCAGGCAGGGACGTCGGCGCTGTTGGAGGTCCCCTCGGCGATTATTCCAACGGAGACGAACTTGATCCTCAATCCAATGCATCCGGATATAAATAAACTACGCATTGCGGCAGCACAGGCTTTCCGTTTCGATCCTCGAATGTGGAAATAATCTTAGTAACGGCGTGTCACTTTAGCCGACTGAAACGATCAGGCGGCTTTCTTGAACTGGTCAGGGGCGATGGTGTCGGTGATGGATTCGCCGGAGATGGCGGCTCTGGCCAGTTGCAGCACGTAG
>JALYOK010000148.1 GCA_030856925.1 Pseudomonadota bacterium | reverse complement strand
CCTCGGCGCATTGATACCCAAACGGCGCAGTGCTCTACCCATCTTTAGCGATGAGTATCGCGCCGACCTGGGTTCGTTCTGTCGTCATTTCTGGTCACAGCTCTTCGGCCGCATCCCCAGCGGCACGGCATTGGTGATAGACGGGTTGCCGCTGACTACAGACGCCGATTCTCTCGGTGTCGTCCTGCAACAGGCCATCAATGAGGCGCCGGATGAGGTTCGCCTTATCATCACTAGCCGCGACCAACCGCCACCGGAGCTTGCTCGTTCCCTGATGCAGCAAGACATCGGCTTGCTCGGTTGGAACGAATTGCGTTTCGATCTCACCGAGACACGTGCGGCAGCTTCAGACATAGGCGGACTGGACGAAACGCAACTGCAGGTTTTGCACGATCAAGCGGCGGGCTGGATCGCGGGCCTGCGTATGCTGATCGAGAACTACCGGCGCAACGGGCAGCTTGCTTGGGGCCCCTCGACCGGCGACCACGAAGCGTTGTTCAGTTTCCTCGCCACCGAAGTGCTGCAGCGGTTGCCGGTCGCCACACGAAACGTATTGCTCGAAACGAGTTTGCTACCCCGTGTGACGCAACATGCTGCCGAGGCATTGAGCCGCGATCGCGCGGCTTGGAAAGCGCTTACGGATTTGAGCGAGCGGCGCCTGTTCGTCGACGCCATTACCAATCCAGAACCTGCCTATCAGTACCACGCCTTATTTAAAAGCTTCCTTTGCGCGCAGGCGCGCAAGGAAATGGGCGCCACTGAGTATCGTTCACTGCAGCAGCGCACCGCGGCGTTTCTGGCTGCGCGCGGCGAAGCTGCGCACGCTATACCGCTCTATGCAAGCGCCGGTGATTGGGTGGCGGCTGCCAGGTTGATCTTGGTCGAGGCGACATCTCTGCTCGCCCGTGGGCAGTCACAAACATTGCGCGGGTGGGTTCAAGCGTTGCCCTCATGGTACGTTCAGGCCACGCCGCGTTTGCTTTACTGCCTCGGCCTTTCGCAGTGCGTGCTCGAGCCGATGCTTGCGCGCTTGACACTGGAGCGCGCCTATCAGCGCTTCTTGGCCGAGCGTAATGCACTCGGACAAGCGCTCGCAGCAGCGGCGATTGTGCAAACCTACTATTTCCAATTCGATGCATTCGATGCGCTCGATCCGTGGATCGATGTACTGCATGAGCTACTGCACGCCGATCTGATATTTCCAACCGCCGAAACCGAGTTGCACGTTTGTTCCATGCTGCAGATCGCCATGACCTACCGGCGACCGGACCATACGTTCCTCCCGCCGTGCGCCGAACGTGTGCTGGGGCTGATTACACGCGGCTTGGACATCAATCAATGCGTCGCTGCGGCCGGTTTGTTGTTGACCTACTACGATTGGTTCGCACCCGAGAAAGCCAGGTTGCTGATCGGCTTCGTTCAGCCAGTGTTGCGCCGGAAAGGTCTGACAATATTCAATCGTTTATGGTGGCTATTGTCCGAAGCAAACCACTACTACTACGAAGGCCCGTCTGTTCGGGTCAGTGCTTTGTTCTCGGAGGCACGCAAGATCGCGTCGTCCCACGGTATTCTGCCGAACCACGCGCTGCTGCTCATGCTCGATGTGATGGAGGCGGATGCCACAGGACTCAGTCTTGGACAAATCGACGCGATAGTGGAGGGACTTGATCCGACACGACGGCAAGAAGAACAAAACATCATGAGTAACGTCGTTCCCACAGCACTACGGCGTGGCGACAACGCCCGCGCGCTAGCCTACGCCGAACGGATGCTGCGCTCGGCGCGAGATACGGGTCACCGCACCAGCGAACTAGAAGCGCACGCTTGGGTTGCCACAGCCCTATGTGAATCTGGACATGCCAGCGCGGCGTTGGAATCACTCACCGCGGCAAGACACGTCGTTCGTGGCGTCGAAGCACCCAAGATCGAGTTTCATCATCTGCTCATTGAAGCCAATGCGTATCTGCAACTGGAGGAACTCGCGTCTGCTCACGATGCGCTGCGCCAGGCGCTTGCGCTCGCCCGTGCACATGGTTACACAAACGGATTTCAGTTCACTCCCCGCATCTTGGCACGGCTCTGCGCGCAAGCCTTACAGCGCCGTATCGAATGCGAATATGCGCAGCGCCTCATTCAGATTCATCGCTTGGCGCCGCCGCCGGGTGAGACCTCTGAAGCATGGCCGTGGCATGTCCGCATACGCGTGCTTGGAAAGGTCGCGATTGTGGTGGAAGGCAGCCTACTGGTATTCAACAACAAGGCGCAAAAGAAGCCTTTGGAGTTGCTCAAGGCGCTCGTAGCTAAAGGCCAGCACGGGGCGAGTCAGACCGTCCTGGCGCAAGAACTTTGGCCGGATTCCGAAGGAGATGTGGGTGAAAGCGCGTTGCGCATGGCGCTGCACCGGCTGCGCAAACTATTGCGTAGCGACGATAGCGTACTCGTTCGGGAGGGCAAGCTGTGGTTAAACGAGAAATTGTGCTGGGTGGACGTTTGGTCATTTGAAAGTTTTTGCGGCGCTATCGAAGCCATGAGTGAAACCGAGCGGGCAACGCAGGGCGATCGGTTGCGGGCACTATACGCGGGAGCGGCTTTCGAAAGTGAAGCCCCTCAAGCGTGGATGCTTCCGGCGCGCGAACGCTGGCGCGGCAAATTCCTTCGTAGCGTGAATCTGGTCGGTGCGGCGGAGGAAAAGCGCAACGCCTGGGCGCGCGCGGTAGAAATCTATCGGCGCGGCCTTGAAGCGGATCCGTTGAGCGAGGATCTGTACTATCAACTCATGAGCTGTTATCTCAAGCAGGGCAAAACAGCGGAGGCCTACGCCACTTACCGCCGCTGCCGGGAAACGCTCTCAGTCACGCTCGGCGTGCGTCCATCGCCTCGAACGGAGGCGCTGCGCCAGCGCGTCGCCGATCTGGGCGCGTTGCAATAGGGAGGAAACATGCGGGAACGATTCAGGGAAAAGGGACGAGGACTTTATATCAGCATGCCGGGGCTCGTTACCGGCGGCTTTCTGGACCAGCTTACGAGCGCAGGCCAGCAACTACCCGAGCGGCCGTATGATCTGCCCACCAAAACGGTGCAGGCCAACGGAACTGAATTTCACTATTTTGAGTTTGGCGAGGGCGAACCGGTAGTCTTTGTGCACGGCTCGATCGGCGACTATCGGACCTGGGGCTACCAGTTTGAGTCCTTTTCTTCGGCCTACCGGGTTGTTTCCTACAGTCGCCGCTACCACTATCCCAACGTTTGGAATGGCGATGGATCCGACTACACGACGGGTCTTCACGCCGCAGATCTCGCTGCGTTTATCGACGCGCTCGGTTGCGGCCCAGCTCACCTCGTCGGTCAATCCACCGGAGCATCGATCGCGGCGCATTGCGCAAGCCGATACCCTGACGTGGCGCAGACGCTGACAGTCGACGAACCAGACTTCGTTCCCTGGCTTTTCGAATTGGAGGGCGGCAAAGCGGCGCTGGACGCTCTTTCGAGGAATATCGAGCAGCCCGCTATAAAGGCCTTGGCTGCAGGGAATCCAGAAGAAGCTATTCGCTTGTACGTCAATGGCGTATTAGGTGATGGCACCTACGAGCGCCTAACGCCCCAGATGCGAATCGTGATGTTAGATAACGTGCCGGAGCTCAAAGCAGAGCTCAAATGCGCGGATATCTTTTATTCCCCGTTTAGCTTCGATGATGCGCGCAACATACGCGCCCCAACATTGCTGCTTGAAGGCAGTATAAGCCTACCGGTTTTTCGTTTGATCGGCGACAAGTTCGCGCAGTGTGTGCCAAATATTACGCGCGCGATGGCAGAAGGCGCTCCCCATGCGGCGCATTTTGTTACGCCGGATCGCTTCAATGAGATCGTGTTGAATTTCCTTAACCACAACACCCGCAGATAAAGTTATGCGAAAGCGCCTCGTTCTCGTTCTTATGCTCTTACTGACAATTGGGCAGAACGCATTCGCGCAAAAGCGCTACGACCCAGGCGTATCGGATACCGAAATTATAATCGGCAACACCGCGCCCTACAGCGGTCCGGCTTCGAGCTATGGGACGATCGCTCGCGGGCAGGCGGCCTACTTCGCGAAGATCAATGCCGAGGGCGGCATTCATGGCCGTAAAATCAAGTTCATCAGTCTCGACGACGCATACAATCCAGCGAAAACCGTGGAGCACGTTCGTCGTTTAGTGGAGCATGAGCGCGTGCTGCTGATCTTTAATCCCCAGGGAACGCCGACAAATGCGGCGATTCAGAAGTATCT
>JALYOK010000073.1 GCA_030856925.1 Pseudomonadota bacterium | reverse complement strand
ACCATAGCCCGCGATGGGCCGGACAATTATGCCTTGCTCCAGCAAAAACTGAAACATCGCCGCAGCATCACCCACTTCTACACAGACAAAGTTGCCGTAAGACTGAATGAACGCTAAGCCGAGGCGCCCGAATTCCTGGGCGAGATGCGCCAATCCTTGAGTGTTGAGTTCCGCGCTTTTGGCCAAGAATGCGTCATCGTTCAGCGCCGCTTGGGCCGCAGCGAGAGCGACACTATTGACATTGAAAGGTTGGCGTACTCGATTCATCAGATCGGCGACATCGGGATGGGCCAACGCGAAGCCAACCCGCAGACCCGCGAGGCCGTAAGCCTTGGACAAGGTGCGCGTGATCACGAGATTCGGAAAATGCTTGAGCCAAGCGATGGTATCGACCTTGACGGCGGCTGGCAGATAATCCGTATAGGCTTCGTCCAACACGATAATTACGCGCTCTGGTATGGCTTTGATAAACGCAAGTAACGCATCGCCCGGGGCGAACGTCCCGGTCGGATTATTTGGATTGGCGACAAATACGACGCGGGTGTCTTCACGGATCGCCTTGGCCATGGCCGGCAAATCGTGGCCGTAACCCGCTGCCGCAACTTCGATTTTCTTCGCGCCGATGGCCTGCACCGCAAGAGGATAAACCGCAAACGCATGCTGCGCGTAGACGGCGGAATCTTGTGGGGTTAGGAAAGTGCGGGCGGCCAATTCCAATACATCGTTGGAACCGTTGCCCAATACGATCTGATCGCGCGCAATGGCGTATTTTTTTATCAGCGCGGACTTGAAGTCATAGCCGCTGCCATCGGGATACAGCGCGATGCCATTCAACACGCGCTCGATCGCTTTGATCGCGGCTGGGCTCGCGCCGAGGGGGTTTTCGTTCGACGCGAGTTTGATGATGTTGTTCTCGTCGAGATTCAATTCCCGCGCCAACTCAAACGTGGGCTTACCGGGCTGATAGGCGGCGATGGCTTTGATATGAGCAGGGGCGTGCTGGCAGGCGGTGATCATAAGGACTCTGCCTAGAACACCGCGACGGGGTACGAGCCCATGATTTTAAGATGCAACGCGCGCGCTTCTATTTCGCAAAGCGCCTGAGCCACGGCGGGATCCTGGCGATGGCCCTCAATATCGACGAAAAAATAGTACTCCCAGTTGGCCATGCGCGACGGCCGCGACTCCAACTTGGTCATGGAGACGCCGTGAACCGCCAGCGGCGCGAGCAAGGCGTGGATCGCGCCCGGTTGATTCTTTGCAGACATCGCAAGGGAAGTTTTGTCACGCCCGGTCGCTTCAACGTCCATATTACCCAGCACCAAAAATCGTGTCGTGTTCGACGGTTCGTCCTCGATGTTTTGGGCCAACCGCTGTAAACCATAACGTCCGGCCGCCGCTTCGCCGGCAATGGCCGCGGCATCGGACTCCAACTGCGCCAGCCGCGCCGCCTCCGCGTTGCTCGACGCCGGGACACGCTCAACGTGGGGCAAGTTCGCCGCGAGCCATTGGTTGCACTGCCCGAACGATTGTGGATGGGAATAGATACGCTTAATAGCGATGTAATCGATGCCGGCAACTCGCGCGAGCAGATGATGATGGATGCGCAGCATGACCTCGCCGCAAACGTTGAGCGGAGTCTGTAACATGAGATCCAAGGTCTTGCCGATAGCCCCCTCGGTGGAATTCTCCACCGGCACTACCGCAAATCCAACCGTCCCCGCCTCTGCAAATCGAAATACCTCGTCGATGGACGCACACGGGACTACCTCAGCCGCATGGCCGAAATGTTTGATCGCTGCGGCTTCTGAAAACGTCCCGGCGGGCCCTAGGTGAGCCACTTGGACGGGCTTTTCCAGCGCCAAGCAGGCCGACATAATTTCGCGGAACAAGAACGCGGCCGTGTCGTCCGGCAGAGGGCCCGGGTTTTTTTCTTTAACTCGGCGCAGGACTTCAGCCTCACGCTCCGGCTTGTAGGCCACACCGGATTTGAGCTGGCCGATTTTATGCGCGAATTCTGCGCGCTGGTTCAACAGCCTAAGCATCTCGGCATCGATGCTATCGATGCTCGCTCGAAGTTTGCTTAGGTCTTCGGGCACGATTACAGGATTTCCAGCGGAATGAAGCGCACCGACAAGACCCCTTTGATCGCGGCAATGCTGCCGATGACAGCGGTGGAAATTGAACTGTCTACATCCACCAACGTGTAGGCGACCTCAACTTTGGATTTGTTCAGCATGTTATGGATATTAACGTCCGATTCGCCGAGGCTGCGTGATATCTGCGCCAGCATATTTGGCACATTAGCATGGGCAATTCCCAAACGAAACGGCGATTCCCGCGTCAACTGTGCAGTCGGGAAATTGACCGAGTTGGTAACGTTGCCGTGTTCGAGAAAATCCCGTAGTTGGTCTACCACCATCACGGCGCAATTTTCTTCGGCCTCAGCCGTCGAGGCGCCTAAATGGGGAAAAGCAATCGCCTGTGGATGATCGCGCAGAGCGGCGGAAGGGAAGTCCGATAGATAATATTTGAGCTTCTTAGCCTGCAGAGCGGCGAGCACCGCATGGTCGTCAACCAAACCATCGCGGGCAAAATTAAGCAGCACGGCGTGGTTGCGCATCAGTGCGATGCGGTCGGCGTTGATCAGGTGGCGGGTTTTTTCCAATAGTGGTATATGCAGGCTGATGAAATCGCCGGCCTTGATGACCTCTTCAACGCTTTCCGCTTTTTTTACTTGCGACGGCAAGCGCCAGGCGCCTTCGACCGTGATCTCGGGATCGTAGCCGACGACTTTCATGCCAAGCTTAATTGCCGTTTCCGCCACCAGCGAACCGATCGCGCCCAATCCGATAA
>JALYOK010000513.1 GCA_030856925.1 Pseudomonadota bacterium | reverse complement strand
TCTTTCTTGCGCGCGACCAGATATTCGAATGGATCGTACATGGCTTGCTTCACGGCTTGTACTTCAGCATCGTTCGGGAACATGAGCGGAAGCTCTTGCTTGAACATTAACGTGCAGGACGGAATCGCGCTCAGAATCGCGTAGCCTTGTTTCGCGAGCTTGATGAGATGCGGGATGTTTTTTGCCTTCAGCGCGGCGACGGAATGAAGATCGCCCAGTTCCAACTTCGGCATGCCGCAGCAGGTTTCTTTCTCGACGAGGATGTGGGGGATCTCGTTATGCGCAAGGATTTTCAGAAGATCGTGACCGATGCCAGGCTCATTGTAATTTACAAAACACGTGGAAAAAATCGCGACCTTGCCCGGCGTGCGTTGACCGTCCTTGATCGCGAAGCTGTTGTCGGGCTTCGCGGCGCTGCGGAATTTTTGGCCAGCATACTCCGGAATCCAGGCTTTTTTATCGACCCCCAATTGGCTTTCCATCACGCGTCGCATCAAGCTGGTTTTGTTCACGGCGTTGACGGTTTGCGTGACGATGGGAATGCCCGCGAGTTGGCCGAGCATATCCGTGTTCGACAATAATTTATCGCGGAACTTTCCGCCGGTCTTTTTGAACTCGACCGCCTTCGCCCGCAACATGGTGTGCGGAAAATCCACGTTCCACGGATGTGGCGGCACGTAGGGACACTTGGTCATGTAACACAAATCACAAAGATAACATTGATCGACGACGTCCTTAAATTTCTCCTTCGGCACTCCGTCCAATTCCATGGTGGGGCTTGCGTCGATCAGATTGAATAGCGTGGGGAACGTCCCGCACAAGCTCACGCAGCGCCGACAGCCATGGCAGATATCGAAAACGCGCTCTAATTCGTGACTGACCTTTGCTTCGTCGTAATACTCGGGATTGGTCCAGTCGATAGGGTGCCGAGTGGGGGCTTCAAGACTGCCTTCGCGCATGGGATATTCGTGACAGGTGACGGGTGAAAAGTGAAATGTAAAAACTTCTCGAGGAACTCGGTCTTCGAGGCATACGTTCAGAAAACAAAGGGTGAAAGGCGGTCGACCTTTCACCCTTCATTCTTTAACCTGCGCGGCGTTTAGTCAGCCAAGGCATCCAGTGATTTTTGAAAACGGTTGGCGTGGGAACGCTCGGCTTTCGCCAGGGTTTCGAACCAATCGGCAATTTCGTCGAAGCTTTCGGTGCGGGCAGTTTTCGCCATGCCGGGATACATGTCGGTGTACTCGTGGGTCTCGCCGGCAATGGAAGCCTTGAGATTGTCACGGGTGCCGCCGATCGGCAGACCGGTTGCCGGGTCTCCGACCGTTTCCATATATTCCAAATGGCCGTGGGCATGGCCGGTTTCACCTTCCGCTGTTGAGCGGAACACGGCGGCAACATCATTCTGACCTTCAACATCGGCTTTCGCTGCGAAATACAGGTAGCGGCGATTCGCCTGAGATTCTCCGGCGAACGCGTCTTTCAAATTTTGGTGGGTCATGCTTCCTTTGAGTTCCATCTCGATCTCCTTTTAGCGTGAAACGTAATTCGTGCCCGACACGTCCTCGCTGAACGTCAGGCTAGTCCAAAATCTAGACTAACTCTAAATTATAAATATTCAGCTTAATTGGGTCAAGATGAAATCGCCCGCTTGATTGCGGGCACGCGCGGAGGTCGCGACTCGCGGTTGAGAAACGGCGCCAGTTCCGTCAGCGCGAGCTTATACACCTCGCGCTTGAAATCGATCACGTTTTCCATCGGGATCCAGTACTCGCTCCAACGCCACGCATCGAACTCCGGGTGATCGCTCGCCCGCAAGCTCACATCCGTATCGCGGCCTAACAAACGCAGCAAATACCAGATCTGCTTTTGCCCGCGATAGGCTCCGCGCCATTCGCGGCGAATCCATTGTTCCGGCACTTCGTAACGCAGCCAATCCCGCGTTCGCCCGATGATACGGACATGTTTGCGCAATAGGCCAATTTCCTCGGTGAGCTCGCGGTACATCGCCTGTTCAGGCGTCTCACCGTGCTGTATGCCACCCTGCGGAAATTGCCAAGAATGCTCCTTAACCCTCTTACCCCAAAAAACTTCGTTCTTTCGATTGCACAAAACAATGCCGACATTCGGGCGGTAACCATCTCGGTCAATCATGCTACACCGCCAAAAATCTTAAATATCAAGAAGATTGTGTCACATTTCCGGGGGTATTTGAAGCGTTATAAGTCTAGTTGACCACCTTTGCCAGGAGCCGCGTGGCTATTGCCTGATGGGTCCGTGCAAGTAGCATGTGGCAATTATGCCGCGTTACAAATCGATACACTCTGACGTTAACTAAACTTCGTACCGATCGTTATTCTCGCCGTGAGCACTTCTCACGAACTGGAGAAAACGATGAAAAACTTTATTGCAATATCTCTCGCTTCCGCGGCGTTGATCGCCAGCATGAGCGCGCCGGCGCGCGCTGACCACGGTGAAACGATCTTCGGCGCGGTCATCGGCACAACCGTCGGGACAGTGATCGGTAAACACGTCGGCGGGCGCAATGGCGCGATATTCGGCGCCGCCATCGGCGCCGCGACGGGCGCGACCATCGGAAACGATGTCGGCCATCGCCATTATCAGCGCGTTGACTACCGCCGAGAGTACTACCCGGAACCGGCGTACTACCCCGAGCCGGCGTACTACCCGGAACCGGCGTACTACCCGGAACGCGTTTACCGCCATGTATCGCAGCCCTATCCGCGGGACCATGATCGCTGCGACCACCGCGGATGGAAACGCCATCATTATCGCCATCACCGGCATGGGCACGATCGCGACGACTGAGATTGAAGGATAACAAGAACGAGACTTGCCTCCTGTGATTACGCCCCGTCGAGAGACGGGGTTTTTTTCGTGCTTTCTGCCACACGGGATCAGCCGGCAAGGACCACGCCGATCGTACTTTGTGTGATTCCCGCGAACGGGGAATCAAATTTCTTTCTGAGCAAATGGATCACCGTACCCACTCAGGTCGAGGACCGGCTTTTCGGGGGAATGACACTAAGTCAAACGCACCCGCGCAAATTTCCGTTTTCCGACCTGAAATACCGCGTCCGTGCCGGCGGGCAAAACCAATCCGCGATCGCTGACTTTCTCGCCGTCAATCTTTACGCCACCTTGATCGATCAAGCGCAATGCCTCGGAAGTGCTTGGCGTCAGGCCTGCCTGCTTCAATAATTGGGCGATGCCAATGCCTGAAGACCCGCATGGAATAAGGCTCTGCGACAGATCACTCGGGATGGCGTTTTGCTTGAAGCGGGCTTCGAAATCTTCTAACGCCTGCTCCGCTGCTGTTTGACTGTGGAAACGCGCGACGATTTCCTGCGCCAACGCGACTTTCACGT
>JALYOK010000560.1 GCA_030856925.1 Pseudomonadota bacterium | reverse complement strand
TTACCACCGAGTGAAAGATCGCGATCCGTTTGAGGACGAGAGCGGCGCCTTCGGTGGCATCAGTAACCAGTTCTCGGGCAAGAGCAACCTGAGCATTGCCGACTTCGTATTGAAGTGGGCGCCGAACCGCAATCCGCTTCAAACCAACTTTAAAATTCAGGGCGAATATTTCCATCGCAAGGAAAAAGGTGATCTAGTTTTCGACGTGAACGGCGACCCCGCCGCGAACCCCTTCGCGGCTACGGCGTCGGCGTTTTCGTCGGCGCAGTCGGGCTGGTACCTGCAGGGCGTGTATCAGTTCCTGCCGCAATGGCGCGTTGGGTTGCGCTATGACGAATTGGATTCCGGTTCGCCGAACATTGGTTTGATCGGCCAGACGGATCCCGGCACGGGCATCGCCATTACCGAGGACGACTTTGGCACGCTGAAAAAATACCAGCCGAAGCGCGCGACGCTGATGTTCGACTGGAGTCCGAGTGAATTTACCCGCATCCGCCTGCAGTATGCGCAGGACAAGGCGCGGCGCGACATCACGGACAATCAGTTCTTTGTGCAATACATCTACAGCCTGGGCGCGCACGGCGCCCATAAATTTTAGGAGTTGATCATGCGGCAATGGCTTAAAGTTTTTTTAGTAGCGGCGCTGACGTGCTTGGCATGGCCCGCTGCGGCGGTGGTGAATGTATTGGCGACGACACCCGAATGGGGTGCGCTCACCAGCGAGATCGGCGGCGACAAGGTCAATGTCTATATCGCAACCACCGCCTTGCAGGATGTGCATCGCGTGGAGGCGCGCCCAAGCCTAATGGTGCGCGCGCGCAAGGCTGACCTTCTGGTCGCCACGGGAGCGGACCTGGAGGTCGGCTGGCTGCCGGTGCTGCAGCGGGAATCGGGCAACAGTAAAATTCAGATCGGTAGCCTCGGCTTTTTCGAGGCGGCGCAAGAAGTCAGGCTGCTGAACGTGCCCGTTTCGGTGGATCGCTCCATGGGCGACATTCACCCCTTCGGAAACCCCCACATCCTGCTGGACCCGCGCAACATCGCCCGTGTTGGCAATGCACTGACTAAGCGGCTGAGCGGGATCGATCGCGCCAACAAAGAGGTCTACGAGGCGCGCAATAAAGCCTTCCAAGAACGCTTGAGCCAGGCCATTCCGCAGTGGGAAGCGAAAGCGGCGCCACTCAAGGGCACGCCCGTGGTGGTGTATCACAAGGATCAGGAATATTTGCTGAACTGGCTAGGGCTGCGCGAGGTTGGCTCCCTGGAGCCTAAGCCGGGCGTGCCGCCCAGCACAGGCCATCTAACCGACCTGCTACAGCGGCTGCAAAAGCAGCCGGCGAAAGTGATTTTGATCAACGCCTACAACGATCCCAAGCCCGCGACGTGGCTTGCCGAGCGAGCCAAGATTCCGGTAGCGACCTTACCCTACACCGTCGGTGGCAGCAAGGAGGCGAAGGACTTGTTTGGCTTGTTCGACGACACCATCGCACGGCTATTGGCGGGCATCAAGCAATGATGCCGCTTAAAAAAAGGTATGCCCTGCGAGGCAAGCTGGATGCGGCTTCTGGCATGGTGGTCAAAAATTCATGACCACCCACGCAGTGACTTGGAGCATCTTGTGGCCGGCCTTCATCGCCGGCTCGATCGTCGCGGCGAGCCACGTTCCCCTCGGCATGCAAGTGTTACGCAAGGGCATCGTCTTCATCGATCTCGCCATCGCCCAGATCGCGGGCCTGGGCGTAGTCGCCGCCGACGCGCTGGCGCTCGAAAGCGGCACGATGGTACAAATATCCGCGCTCATTGCGGCCATCGCCGGCTCGTTGCTGCTCACCTGGAGCGAGAAAAAATTTCCCGAAGTCCAAGAAGCCATCATCGGCGTCGCCTTTGTTCTGGCCGCGACCGCGGCGCTGATTTTGCTCACGAACAATCCTCATGGCGCCGAACACATGAAGGATATTCTCGTCGGGCAAATCCTATGGGTCAATCCGGACACGCTTTGGCTGCAAGCGTCGATCAGCGCGATCATCCTCGCGATCTGGTTCGGCTTGGGAACGCGCATCGGCCGCGTCGGATTTTATGTACTTTTCGCGTGCGCAGTGACGATGTCGGTGCAACTGGTGGGCCTTTATCTCGTGTTCGCCACGCTGATCATGCCGGCCCTTGCAACGCGTGAGTACCGGCGCAAACAACTCCTCATCGCATATATTGTCGCCCTAGCCGGCTACGCGCTGGGGCTGGCGCTCTCAGCTTGGCTAGACTGGCCTTCGGGCCCGGTGATCGTTTGGACAATCGCGATCGTCGGCATTCTTGCCTACGCGTTGAGATCGCGCCGCGTCTGAATCGGCAATTTGAGTTTCTGGCACGCCTGAAAAATCTTTTCCACCGCCGCCATGCGCGGAAAGCCGCGCCGATACGCGGCCACCACACAGCGGCTCGGCGGTGATTTGAAATCGATTGCCTTGATCAAAGGCGTAGAATACTTGGCCGTCAGCGCGGTTGAAGGCAGCACGGAAATACCCATGCCGGAGGCAACCATGTTGCGCAGCGTTTCCAGCGAATTGCCCTGTTTGCCCGGTTCCGGCAGCCGGGAAAATTCGTGGCAGGCGTCCAGCACCTGATCGCGGAAACAGTGGCCGATGGAAAGCAGCAATAGGTTTTGGCTATCGAGTTCGCTCGCGGCGATATG
>JALYOK010000477.1 GCA_030856925.1 Pseudomonadota bacterium | reverse complement strand
CGTTTCTTCTTCTCAGGAGGCTTAAGTATCGGATTATGCATTGCATCAGCCCATACGCCAAGTCCTTTGGCCATCAGGTTTTACAAAGTAGTACGCGCGTTTTATATCATGCCATGGCTAGAATCCGCACCGTTCTAGAGCGCTGGCATCGGCTCGTTTCGGATATCAAATACGATGAAGACGCATCTTGTGACCTTAACCAATCTTGCTATATGATCCAGCGCATCATCTTTATTGCAACCCATCAATATGACCGCACTGCTCCCGGCAATCGAACTCACCACCGGCCACAACCCCGTCGGTTCCGTGATTTGGATGCACGGCCTCGGCGCCGACGGCACCGATTTCGTTCCCGTAATCAAAGAACTCGGTTTGCCGGAAAGCTTACCACTCCGTTTCATTTTTCCGCACGCACCGATGCGGGCCGTGACCATCAATTCCGGTTCGGTGATGCGCGCATGGTTCGATATCTTGGAGATCAGTAACGTCGAACGCAAGGTCGATGAAACTGGGATTCGCGAATCCCAGCGCGCCATCGAAGCATTCATCGAGCGAGAAATCTCGCGCGGCATAGAGGCGAAGCGAATCGTTTTGGCGGGTTTTTCCCAGGGCGGCGCCATCGCGCTGCAAGCGGGACTGCGTCATAGCCAGGCCTTGGCGGGCATTTTAGCGTTGTCCACTTATTTGCCGCTGGCATCAAAGCTCGAAGCGGAGGCAAGCAGCGCCAATCGCAGCATCCCGATTTTCATGGCCCATGGCGAGCAAGACACGGTGATTCCGATATCCATCGCGGAGCATTCTTACCAGGAATTAAGTCGCCAGGGCCACAAGGTGGAGTGGCGCGAATATCCCATGGCACACTCGGTTTCCACGGAAGAAATTATGGACATCGGCGCCTGGTTGAAACGTCGCTTTCAATAGGGATCAACGCCCGCCGGACACATTGACGATCGCGCCTGTCACATACGACGCTTGGTCAGACAATAACCACAGTATTGTCTCGGCGACTTCTTGTGCTTGCCCCACACGCCCAATGGGAATATTCGGCAACGATTTTTCCATGCGGGCAGGCAGGCCGGTGGCGTGAATGTCGGTGTCGATAATGCCCGGTTGCACCGCGTTCACCCGGATGCCTTTTTTGCCGAGTTCGATAGACATGCCCCTGGTCATGGTATCGGTCGCGCCGCGGGAGGCGGCGTAATGGATCCACTCGTTTGCGCCGCCCAAGTCCGCCGCGCGAGAAGAGACATTCACGATGGCGCCGCCTGTGCCGCCGCGCGCGGTGGACATGCGTTTCACCGCTTCCTTAGCGCAGAGAAAATAGCCGACGATATTGATTTCCATTAACTCTCGCAGCATGTGGGCATTTACCTCTTCGATCAACGCCACGCCTCCGGTGATGCCGGCGTTGTTCACCAAGGCGCTCACCGGCCCCAGTTCGCGATCGCATGCCTTGAACAGCCGCACCACGTCTTGCTCTTGCGAGGTATCGGCCTGGACGGCAACGGCGGCGCGGCCGCTGGCACGGATGTCTTTTACGACCGCTTCCGCGAGCGCGCCGTTGGAATTATAGTTGACGCACACGTCAAAGCCCCGCGCCGCGCCTAATTTCGCCGTAGCGGCGCCGATTCCCCGGCTGGCGCCGGTCACTAGCAGAACTTTAGCCATGTTGTTTTCTCCGTGATTGGTTGTTATTTTACGCGAACCTACATTTCGTGATTGCGAGGCCTGAACCAATCTACCGAGGCCGCTTCGCGCCATCCCCCACCGGCCCGCTGCATTTCGGTTCGCTGGTTGCGGCGGTGGGCAGTTATCTTCAAGCAAAGAGCCGGGGCGGCGAGTGGCTGGTGCGAATGGAGGATATCGACACTTCGCGCAACGTTTCCGGCGCGGCCGACGATATTTTGCGAACCTTGGACGCTTTAGGTTTCCAATGGGATGGCGAGGTCATGTATCAGAGCCAACGCATCGACTCTTACCGCGCAGCGCTGGAAAAATTGGCGGCGCACGGCGCGATCTTTCCGTGCGCCTGTTCGCGGCGGGAAATAGCGGATTCGTCGTTGCCCGGTATCGAAGGGCCGATTTATCCCGGCACGTGCCGCGATGGCCTGGCGACCGCGCGCGCTGCTCGGACATTAAGGGTTCGCATAGAAGAAACGAAAATCGAATTTCTTGACCTCATACAAGGTGTCGTCAATCAACATCTTGGTACCGAGGTCGGCGACTTCGTATTGCGC
>JALYOK010000470.1 GCA_030856925.1 Pseudomonadota bacterium | reverse complement strand
TTGCCGACGACATGGATGTGCAAGTCGCGATCCACACCGATACCTTGAACGAAGCGGGCTTCGTCGAGACCACGGTGCAAGCGTTCAAAGGCCGCACCATCCATAGCTTCCACACGGAAGGCGCGGGCGGTGGTCACGCGCCAGACATCATCAAAGTCTGCGGTGAAGCGAATGTGTTGCCCTCGTCGACCAATCCGACCCGGCCTTACACCGTGAATACCCTCGACGAGCATCTCGACATGTTGATGGTGTGCCATCACCTCGATCCCAAGATCGTCGAAGACGTCGCGTTCGCCGAGTCGCGCATCCGCGGCGAGACCATTGCTGCCGAGGATATCCTTCACGATCTGGGCGCCATCAGTATGATGTCGTCCGACTCGCAAGCCATGGGCCGCGTCGGCGAAGTGATCATGCGCACGTGGCAGACGGCCCATAAGATGAAGGCGCAACGCGGTGCGCTGGCCGGCGATCGCAAAGATCACGATAATCAACGCGCCAAGCGTTACATCGCCAAGTACACCATCAATCCGGCGATCACCCACGGCGTTTCCCATGCGGTCGGTTCCGTCGAAGTCGGCAAGCTCGCGGACCTGGTGCTGTGGAAGCCGGCGTTCTTTGGCGTGAAACCATCATTGATCGTGAAGGGCGGCATGATCATCGCCGCTGCCATGGGTGACCCCAATGCCTCGATCCCAACACCGCAACCCGTGCATTACCGCCCCATGTTCGGCGCCTTCGGCGGCGCGTTGCAAGCGACCTCGTTCACCTTCGTTTCGCAAGCGGCTCTCGCCAACGACATTCGCGCCCGCTTGGGACTTCGCAAACAAGTGATCGCCGTCAAAGGCACGCGCAAGCTGAGAAAATCCGACATGATCCATAACAGTTACACGCCTAAGATCGAGGTCGATCCGGAAACCTATAGAGTCGTCGCTGACGGCGAACATCTTGTCTGCGAACCGGCCAAGGTGTTGCCCATGGCGCAACGTTACTTTTTGTTTTGATGGTCACGGATGCCGAGCATGTCGCGCTGATTCGACAGCGTGTCTCACCTCAAGGTCGTTACGACGATAGTCTGGTATTGCCGTTTGAACGGCGCCAAAAGAGCCGTTTGCGCACGCGCCTCGAGTCAGGAATGGAGGTCGGGCTTTTCCTCGAGCGTGGGACGATACTGCGCGATGGCGATTTCTTGCAAAGCGAAGACGGATTGCTGGTCAAGGTCGTGGCGGCAGTGGAACAGGTTTATTTAGTGCGCGCTGCTACGCCGTTGCAGTTGACGCGCGCTGCCTACCATCTCGGCAATCGCCACGTGCCGCTCGAAATCGGCGATGGCTGGCTGAAACTCAAGCGCGATCCGGTGCTGCGCGATATGCTGCTCGGGTTGGGCGCGACCGTCAGTGAAGCCGAACTCCCCTTCGATCCGGAAGCGGGTGCCTACGGTGGTGGTCATACCCACGCGGACGCGAGTCACAAACCCATCATTCATCAGCACCAGCCATGAGTTTGCCGCTGATTCGGTTGTTGCAACTCGCGAGCCCCGCGTTACCCGTAGGCGCCTACAGCTATTCGCAAGGCTTGGAGGCGGCGTGTGAAGCGGAAATCGTTCGCGACAAAGACAGCGCACGGCAATGGATCGGCGATGTGTTGCAATTCAACATCGCCACTATGGAAGCGCCCATCTTCGCTCGGCTTTACCGCGCCTGGCAAACGGAAGACTTAACATCCGCGTCCTATTGGAACCACTATTTTCTTGCCTCGCGCGAGACCGCGGAACTGCGCGCCGAAACCGAGCAGATGGGTTACTCGCTGGCGAAACTGTTGGTCGACGGCAAATTTTGCGATCCGGCGCACGTTGCTACACTGGCAAACATGCAGAAGAAAAGTTTTCCGAAGGCGTTTAGTTTTGCCGCGGTAAGTTTTTCTGTCGCCCTCGCGGAAGCCCTCACCGCTTACCTCTGGTCGTGGCTGGAGAATCAAGTCATCGGCGCGGTGAAGCTGGTCCCGCTGGGCCAAGTGGCGGGACAGGCGTTGATGTTCGAGTTGGGGCAAGATCTTCCGGGGGTGGTGGAACATGCGCTGAGCTTGGCCGATGAAGCGCTTTGCAACTTTTCGCCCGGCCTGGCGATTCTATCCGGCCAGCATGAAACCCAGTACAGCCGATTATTTCGATCTTAAAATTGAATGCTCATGGACGACAAACAACCTTTACGAGTAGGCATCGGCGGCCCGGTGGGTTCCGGCAAGACCGCGCTGGTGGAAGCGCTGTGCAAACGCATGCGCAATACCTACAATATTGCGG
>JALYOK010000448.1 GCA_030856925.1 Pseudomonadota bacterium | reverse complement strand
CGCTTATGTGGAATAACCACACCGCGCTCGCCGCGTCGCGCCTGCCACCCGGCAAACCCCAGCGCGACCGCGAGGGACTTAATCAGAGGTTCCCCATCCTATAACTCGATTTCCATTCCATCATACGCCACTTCGATTTCGTGGCGAGTCAGCTCCGCGCGCTCCGCGGAATCTTCATTGAGGATGGGATTTGTATTATTAATGTGGATCAAAATCTTGCGCGGTTTGGTCAAGGGCTGCAACACCTCGATCATGCCGCCGGGCCCGCTTTGCGGAAGATGACCCATGTCCTGGGCACGCTTGGCGGACAACCCTAACGAGATCATTTCGTCGTCGGTCCAAGTGGTGCCGTCCACCAATAGGCAATCGGATTCGGCCATCAGCGGTTTTAAGTGCGGCTCGATCTGGCCTAAACCCGGTGCGTATAGCAATGTCTTGTCTGATCGGGTATCGGTGACGCGCATTCCCAAGTTATCGCCTTCATGAGGGTCGTTGCGATGCGGCGAATAAGGCGGAGCTTTGCTCTTGAGCGGAAACGGCTTAAACACCAAATGCTCGGCGCCGGCCACGGAAAACCCGTCGCCGCGGGGCTGAACTTGATGCCATTTCACTTTGCAGTAATGATCCAAAATAGTGAACAACGGATTGCCGGTGGTCATGTCTTCGCGGACCATGTCGGTGCAATAGATTTGCAGCGGTTTGCCTTCGCGCAGGCTGAGCAACCCGGTGGTGTGATCGATTTGCGCGTCCATCAAAATAATTCCGACAATGCCCGTGTCGCGCTTTTCTCTGGCTGGCTGCAACGCAGGGAAGCCGCGAATTTGAGTCAGAATGTCCGGCGAGGCATTGAACAACACCCAGTTGATGTCGTCGGTGCTGACCGCGATGGAGGACTGTGTGCGCGGCAACGCCCGCAACTTTCCCTTGCGCAGTCCGTCGCACATCGGGCAGTTACAATTCCACTGCGGAAATCCACCTCCGGCGGCCGATCCTAGTACTCTGATTTTCACAATGTTTTTTTATACACATCAAAACGATGGGCAAACAAAAAGGGGGCTTTTGAGGGCCCCCTTTTTGTTGTACTTATTGCTTAACGATTTGCAACGTACATCGTAACTTCGAAGCCGAAACGCAGATCAGCAAATTCAGGTTTGGTCCACATGATTATGTCTCCTAGATGGTATTTAAATTAAGTAGTGCTACTTGTTAGAATCTTCCCTAATTGGACGACTCAGGCACAATTTTGGGCTCGGGCTCAATTAAATTCAATTCAAAAATCAGTAATTTTGCCTAATGAAAATCACTGGAAGAAATTAACGATTTGCAACGTACATGGTTACTTCAAAGCCAAAACGCAGGTCGGCGAATTCAGGTTTAGTCCACATGTTGAGATCTCCTTGGGATTAATAATAAGTCAGTCGCTACAGGCCAAATTCTGCGCGTGGAGTGAATTGGAGGCAACGCGATATTCTGTAAACTTAGCTAGTGATTATCATGAGATCCGGGAGAGCAACGCTTCAAACGGACTAATTACCTTCCATGACACGTTGGAAAATACATAGGAAACCTTCCATAACCAAGTGGTGCGCGGTTGTATTCAGAACTTAAAGGACTACTAAAACCTTTATATCCTTAGTAACATAGGTCCATGAGCCTGCGTTCCCATATCAATTTGCTGATCACGCTGGTGATGGTGGTTTTCGTGATCGCCCTCGCCGCGTTAGAAATCGATGCCTCACGCCGCTCAATTCGGGAGGAAATGGAGGCCACCACCCGGGTCACCGTGCAAATGCTGACTAACCTCATCCAAAGTGAGCACGCGCAGGGCGGTCAGCCTACGCCGCGGGCTTTGAGCGGGTTTTTAGAGCACATGGGCCGCATCCGTGCCCATGATATTCGCATCGATAGTTCGGTCGGCATTCCCCTGTACGAATCGCCGCCGTCGCCTTACAAAATGGGACAGACCGCGCCCGCTTGGTTCACCAGACTCGTCTCGCCGCAGGTGCAACCGATTACGCTCAACGTGGGCGCCGGAAAGTTACGCATTTTGCCGGACCCTTCCCGCTCTGTGCTCGATGCTTGGGATGAGTTGCTGAAGCTATTTTGGTTATCTTTGGCGCTATTTACACTGGTGAATCTCATTGTGTTTTGGTTCGCAGGCCGGGCGCTGCATCCGGTGAAAGACATCGTCAACGGCCTGCGCAAAATGGAACTCGGCCAGTTTCATGCCCGCCTGCCACGCTTTAAGGTGCGCGAGATGGCGGCGATTTCCGACACCTTCAACCGTATGGCGCAAGCAGTTGAAGAGAGTTTTACTCTCAAGCAGGAGGCGGCAAAAACTGCCCATGAACTTAAAGAAAACCGCGAGCTCACCCAACTTATCCAACGCCATATCGAAGATGAACGGCGCAATTTAGCGTTGGAGTTACATGACGAACTCGGCCAATCGGTCACTGCCGTCAAAACCATTGCCACGTCGCTGGTGAACCGCACCCGCGACAAGCATCCAGAGCTACAATCCGCTGCGCAAATGATCGTCGACGTCTCGGGTCAGATGTACGATTCCATGCACGGCATGGTAAGGCGGTTGCGCCCGCTGGCGCTCGACAAGCTCGGTTTGCACGACGCCTTGCAAGAATTGGTCGGCGCCCAGCAAGCCCGCCATCCCACCATCCAAATCAATCTTGCCATGACGGGTGATTTTAGGGACATCGACGCCGACGTCAGCATTGCCGCTTATCGCATGGTGCAAGAATGCCTAACCAACATTGTCCGCCACGCCGGCGCGACTTGTGCCGATCTGACCGTGAAAGCGGAAGATGACTTGGAAATCATCGTGCAAGATAACGGCAAGGGATTACCTTCCGACCAGGAAGGACGCGAAGAACGGTTCGGGCTAATGGGTATGCGCGAGCGGGCGGAAGGATTGGGAGGAACATTTCAATTGGAAAGTGAACAGGGCGTACGTGTGAGCGTGAACTTGCCGCTGCGCGCCGAGGAGGTTCTGTAAGTGGCTGCGATACGAGTCATGTTGGTGGACGACCATGCGGTTGTGCGTATGGGTTTCAAATTGCTGTTGCAGGGCGCCGAAGACATCGAGGTCGTTGCCGAGGCGGCGTCGGGCGAGGAAGCCATCAAGCGCTATGCCGAGATCAAACCGGACTTGGTGGTGATGGATATTTCCATGCCGGGCATCGGTGGATTGGAAGCGGTGTCGCGGCTTTTGGCCAAGGATCCGGCGGCCAAGATCTTGATTCTCTCCGCCCATGAAGACAGCAGCCATCCAAAGCGATTGTTAAAGGCCGGAGCTGTCGGCTACTTGTCCAAACGCAGCGCCGCCGAGGAATTGATCCAAGCCATACACCAGGTCGCCAGCGGCAAGACGTTCCTCGATTCCAAACTCGCCCAGGCCATGGCGATGCAACAATTGACCGGCGAACAGAATCCCGTCGAAGTCTTATCGGATCGCGAGTTTGAAGTGTTCATGTTGCTGGCAAAAGGACAATCCGTCGCTCACATCGCGGAGAAGTTATTCCTTAGTCCGCGAACTGTCGGCACCCACCTCTACAACATAAAACAAAAACTCAATGCCGGCAATTCGGCGGAGATTGCGTTGATCGCGATGCGCAACGGCTTGCTGGACCACTAAAAATTCGTTGCGCGGTGCATCGGTGCCTGGCTGGAGAGCCGCATCAGTACTGGCTCTGGCCCTAGCAGTTTGTTGAAAAACGTCGCGAGGATGCCCGGATGCGAGGCGCACGGCGCGCAGGAACCGCAATGTACTCAATGTACATGAGGATTCCGAGCACCGGGCAACGACGCAGATGGGCACCGCAGTAGTTTT
>JALYOK010000440.1 GCA_030856925.1 Pseudomonadota bacterium | reverse complement strand
GTATCTGACCTTTGTGCTGGTTGCCGCAATGGGATGGCTGCGAAACGGCGCCGGCGTCGCGACGGCGCGACATACCGCCGTAATCGATATACGCGGCGTGATCGCCGACACCGCGGAAGCGTCGGCGGAGCGGGTTATCGACGGCTTGCGTGCCGCCTTCAAAGACAGCAAAACCCAGGGCGTGGTGCTGCGCATCAACAGCCCGGGCGGCAGCCCCGTGCAGGCAGGTCAGATCAACGACGAAATCAAACGGCTGCGGGCTAAGTACCCGAAGATCCCGCTATATGCCGTAGTGAATGATGTCTGTGCCTCGGGCGGCTATTACATTGCCGCTGCGGCCGACAAGATTTTTGTCGACAAGGCGAGCTTGATCGGCTCCATCGGGGTTTTGATGGACGGCTTCGGTTTCACCGGCGCCATGGAAAAACTGGGTGTGGAACGACGCTTAATTACCGCCGGGGAGAACAAAGGTATGTTGGATCCTTTTTCTCCGCTCGATCCTAAACATGAAGCGTATGCCCGACGCATGATCGGTCAAATTCATGAGCAATTCGTTAAAGTGGTGCGCGTGGGCCGTGGCCAGCGTTTGAAGGAAACGCCCGAAATGTTCACCGGCTTGATTTGGAGCGGCGAGGAAGGCATCAAGCTCGGTCTGGCGGATGGCTTGGGTAGTTTGGACTATGTCGCCCGAGAAGTAATTAAGGCCGAAGAAATCGTGGACTATTCGACCCGCGAAAGTCTGCCCGAGCGGCTGGCGAAGCGATTCGGTATCGGTGCGGCTAGCGTATTCTTGAATAGCGGCTCAATGGCGCCGCACCTCAAATAGCGAGTAATAGAAACACCGTCGGTCGCTTCTCCAAATCAGGAATCTGTTTGCGCCACTCGGCGATGGTGAGAGTGGCGATGCTCTCATTGTGGCCGGTTACGTCCGTCGCAATACACAGCGAGGTCTGACTTTGGCATGTGTCGATCAGTGCCTGGAACAACGGCCCATTTCGATAAGGTGTTTCGATAAAAATCTGCGTTTCTTGGTCGCGGCGGGAGCGCCGTTCCAGAGTAGCGATGGCTTTGAGGCGTTGACTGCGATCGATGGGCAGATAGCCGTGAAATGCGAAGCGCTGCCCATCCAGTCCGCTCGCCATCAGCGCGAGCAAGATGGACGACGGTCCGACCAAGGGTATGACCCGTATCTCTCGTTGGTGCGCTTCGCGGACGATATTCGCGCCAGGATCGGCGACGCCGGGACAACCCGCTTCCGACATCAGGCCGATATTCTCTCCTTCCAGCAGGGGCGCAAGATACCCGGCTAGTTCTCCGGCGCCATCCGACGCCTTCAGTTCCAGAATGGCCAGTTGACGCAGTTCTGTAGGATGGCCATACCATTTCAGCCATTGCCGTGCAGTTTTTGCGTTCTCCACCAAGAAGATCGAAAGCGACGCGACCAGCGATTTTAAATCCGTCGGCGCTACATTCCCCAGTTCGCTTTCAGTCAGCGGAACGGGAATCAAATAGAGATTGCCTTTAGTCACGCTCCGCCCGAATTAGGTGCTTGCAACGCCAATTCGCACTGATACAGTGCATTGTAAATGGCGAATTCAACACTAAATCTATTTTAGTGCATACCCTGGAAAGACGCATGACTACAGGCTTTCCGGCCTGTTTTAAAAAAACTGTGGGAGTTGGCATGGTGCGTGCGAAGAGTAATTATGATCGAAGTTAGATCATTTTAAATCGTTTATAACTTTCTCTGGAGATTTGGAATGAAGCGTCGCAATTTTCTGACAATGTCCGTCCTCGCGGCTTCGCTGGCATTTGCCGGCGCGGCGCGGGCAGCCGATACCATTAAGGTCGGCGTGATGCATTCGTTGTCCGGCACCATGGCCATCAGCGAAACCGTATTGAAAGATGTCGCCCTCATGACTTTTGAAGAGATCAACGCCGCCGGTGGTGTGATGGGCAAAAAGATCGAGCCGGTGGTGGTCGATCCCGCCTCCAACTGGCCGTTATTCGCCGAAAAGGCGCGGCAACTGTTGACACAGGATAAGGTCGCCGCGGTGTTCGGTTGTTGGACCTCGGTATCGCGCAAATCCGTGCTCCCGGTGTTTGAAGAACTCAACGGTTTGTTGTATTACCCGGTGCAATACGAAGGTGAAGAACTATCGAAGAACGTGTTCTACACCGGCGCTGCGCCCAACCAGCAAGCCATTCCCGCGGTGGAATATTTAATGAGCAAAGACGGGGGCGGGGCCAAGCGCTGGTTTCTGCTCGGCACCGACTATGTTTATCCGCGCACGACCAATAAGATCCTGCGCGCGTTCTTGAAATCCAAAGGCGTGAATGAGAAGGATATTGAAGAGATCTACACGCCGTTCGGTCACAGCGACTATCAAACCATCGTCGGCGATATCAAGAAATTCTCCGCCGGCGGTAAGACCGCGGTGGTTTCCACCATCAATGGCGATTCCAACGTGCCATTCTACAAGGAATTGGGCAACCAAGGCCTGAAGGCGACGGACGTTCCGGTCGTTGCATTCTCCGTCGGCGAAGAGGAATTGCGCGGCGTCGACACCAAGCCGCTGGTGGGTCACCTCGCTGCATGGAATTACTTTATGTCGCTGAAAAACCCCGCTAACGATGCTTTCAAGAAGAAGTGGGCGGCCTATGCAAAAGCAAAGGGTCTATCAAGCGCCAGCAAGCCGCTGACCAACGATCCGATGGAAGCTACCTACATCGGCATTCATATGTGGAAGCAAGCAGTGGAGAAAGCCAAGACCACCGACGTGGACAAGGTGATTGCTGCGATGGCAGGGCAGACCTTCAAAGCGCCCTCGGGTTTTGTCGCCAAGATGGATGAGAAAAATCACCATCTGCATAAGCCCGTGATAATCGGCGAAATCAAGGCCGACGGACAATTCAGCAAGGTGTGGGGAACTCCCGGTCCGGTGCGCGCCAATCCCTGGAGTCCGTACATCGCAGGAAACGATAAGAAGTCAGATGAACCGGTCATCGCCGGCAAATAACAGTTTAATTGGGCCGGCGCCGTGCCGGCCCAATTAAATTGGCGCCAGAAAAACCCAGGTTTCTCCGTGAAAATTTTTCGATCGTTGCTGTGGCTCTTGTGTTTGGCGCCAATGAGCGCAACGGCGATCGACGCCGAGTCGCTCAAGGGGCTTGCGGCGGAAGAGAACGACGCGAAGATTGCGGCTATCAGCAAGCTCGCGGACGGTGGCGAGATCGCCGCCATACCGGCCCTGCAAGCGTTATTCGATGGTGCGTTGTACGTATCCCCTCAAGGCAACCTAGTTATTGTCGCCAATGATCAAGCCCTCGATGCAATCAGCGCAAAACCGATTGTGCCGATGCCTGATGATCTCGTGTCGATCGACATCAACAATCGCGTGCGACGCGAATTAAACGGCGCGCTAGCCGCGCTCAAGTTGTCGGCGCCGGAACGCTCGGTCCGTCTCGCTTCCGCCAAACAGTTGCAAGCCGACGCTGACGAAGGATCACTGCCGGGGATCGAGCGCGTTTTGCCAAAAGAGCAGGACGCGGAAGTGAGGGAGATCCTCCAGCTCACTAGAGCTCAGATCAACCTCAAGAATGCCGATCCGAAAGTCCGGCTCGCCGCCATCAACATCTTAGCTTCGACCAGCAATCCGAACGTCAGAACCCTGCTCGCGGTCATGGTGGAAAAAAACCCGGATGGCACTTACGGCGAGCCCGATAGCGCCGTACGATTAGCAGCCATCGATGCATTGAACGATATTGAGGGCCGCCTCGCGCGCTTGCAATTGTTAAGCCATGCGTTCAATGGCCTAAGCCTCGGCAGCGTGTTGTTGCTCGCCGCGCTTGGTCTTGCGATTACCTTCGGGCTGATGGGCATCATCAATATGGCCCACGGCGAGTTGTTGATGATCGGCGCCTATGCCACTTATATTATCCAGACCCTATTTCGCCAATATTTTCCGGCATCGATTGATTGGTATCTAGCTGCGGCCGTGCCGTTTGCATTCGTGGTTACAGCCATCGTCGGCATGGCGCTGGAGCGCGGCGTGATTCGATTTCTCTACGGCCGCCCGCTGGAAACATTGCTCTGCACCTGGGGCATCAGTCTCATCCTAATTCAAGTGGTGCGCGCCACATTCGGGGCGCAAAACGTCGAAGTTGCCAACCCGAGTTGGATGTCAGGCGGCATCAGTTTTTCCAGCGGATTGACCCTTCCCTATAACCGTATCGTCATTATTTTCTTTGCCATCGTGGTCGTCGGGCTGGTTTGGTTTCTGCTCAACAAGACCCGCCTCGGTCTTTTCGTTCGCGCCGTGACGCAGAACCGGACCATGGCTGACTGCGTCGGTGTTCCTACCGGCAGAATAGACATGTGGACCTTCGGCCTCGGTTCCGGCATTGCGGGCTTAGGCGGCGTCGCTTTATCGCAACTCGGCAACGTCGGTCCCGAGTTGGGCCAAAGTTATATCGTCGATTCGTTTATGGTGGTGGTGCTCGGTGGCGTCGGGCAGTTGGCGGGCACCATCATCGCGGCCATCGGCCTTGGCGAAGTGAATAAATACCTCGAGCCCTACGCCGGTGCAGTAATGGCGAAGATTTTGGTGTTGGTGTTCATTATCCTGTTCATACAAAAACGGCCGCAGGGGCTGTTTGCGCTCAAAGGACGCAGTGCCGAGGCGACGGCATGAGCAGGAGAATACCGATGCTCTACACGGCGAAAGGCTGGGCGGTGCTGGGCGTGTTCGCGCTCATAGTCATCATTGTCCTGCCGGCAGTAAATCTCGCCACCGGCCCGGATCATCCGCGGCA
>JALYOK010000427.1 GCA_030856925.1 Pseudomonadota bacterium | reverse complement strand
CTTCCGCTTATTGCGCTGCGAATCGTTGCCAATCGCAAACAGACAAGGGATCAGAAGAAGCTCGTAAAGGTAGAGCTTGATCATGCCACCTATTGTCAGTGCGACGATGGGTTTCATGATCTCCATGCCCGCCCCGGGCGAAAACATGATCGGAAATAACGATACCACCGTCGCACCGACCGTCATCAGTTTAGGCCGTAGCACCGCGCCGTCGATGACCGATTCCATGTAGGGTTTTCCACCCGCACGATTCGCCAGCGCCTGACGAATGAAATGGACCATGATGATGCCCGTCTGAATCGCAAAGGCGAACAAGGCATGTATCCGATGACGACCGCCGTCGTCATTGAAATTACCTCTTCGTGTAGCAGGAGTTACGGCTCAAACTACTGTGTTTAGGCTTTGAGTTCCTTTTTTAGCTCGTTGAGAAAGCGCCAATCGGCGCCTTGGGAAATGATCTTCTGCGGGTTCAATTTGATCATCCCGACCTCATGGAGCCTAAGAGCATGAAAGCGCAAGGTGTCTTCGGGACTAGCCTCGCGCCAGCGCCTATAGGGCAGTTCCTTGAGAACTTCCAGCGCGACGTCGTAACTAGATTCATAGCCCTTGGCCACGACAACCCTCGCAACCCGCTCGGGCTCGTTGGCACAGATGTCGGCAGCTTTGAGGAACGCACGCACTGCTCGTTTCGTTGCAACCGGATACTTTTGCACGAATTCTCGGTTGGCCGTGACCATGCAGCAGAAATACTGTGACCAAGGTCGGTCTTGCGTGGTGTTGATGATGACGTGCCCGATCTTCTTGGCGCGCAGTTGCTGGGGCTCGGGAGCGAACCCCATGTAAGCATCGGCTTTGCCCTCGGCAAAAAGACGCATTGCATCGCGCCCCCCTATGACCCAGTTAATATCCTTGCGTGGATCCATGCCGACGTAGGCCACCATGCTGGCGACTAAGACATGCTCGGCTGACCCGAATCCGCTAATGGCAACGCGCTTTCCTTTTAACTCTTTCACAGCCTGGATGGATCCGCGGGCGAAGAGTTCGTAGCAGCCCGCATGAACCCCGGCGAGCGCCAGGATACGTTTGCCCTCGCCGAGCGCGAATACGACGCTTGGCGCGGGGTCCATCGCGATGTCTGCCTGACCCGTCGCAAGCAGCGCGCTGGGCGAGTTGACTGAGTGCTTGACGTACGCAACTTCGCTAAACCCCTCCAAGCGCAACAGCTCTTCGGCGAGCTCCCCCGGCACCGTGCAAATCGCTGGGCTGTGGACGAGGCGGATCTTTGTGATTTCGGGAGCCGGTTCCGCTAAAGCCGGACGGGGAAGCCCGATGAGGGTTGCGGCGCTCAGCGCAGAAGCCTGAGCTAGAAAAACTCGTCGGCCGTAGCCGCTTGCATCTTGATCTTTACTTGTAATCATTAAGTCACCTCCTAGCTATGAATAATCTGATTTCTGGCCCCTCGCCCGAACGCTCCGATGACCGTTTGTGGGGTAGATTTAATCATCCCGACCTCATGACCGAAGAGAATGGAAACGCAAAGCGTCCCCCCGGATTAGACTCGCGCGACCTGCGATAGGGAAGCCCCTTTAACACTTCCAGCCAGGTTTCATAATGCGCCCCATAACTTTTTATGTGCACTTCCCGGGGCCCGCAGTTCGCGATGCCATGATACTGTATATAACAACAATACAAAGAACAACCATCCGATGTTAAACCGAGAGCACTGGATCAGGAATGATGCGCGGCAGGCAATCCGCTCGGCGTCACCCTGTTGGGCAATTGACGCAAGCCAGTTCACTGGAGGACCAGGTCGGGTAACTCTCCCGCTCTGCGGCACAAAGAAAAGCGTCGTATTAACGATATGCCTGCGATCAGAGCGAGAACAGATCGAGCGCTCCGCTCAACCGGGTACGATATTGTTCAACGCGTTAATTCGCTGTGGAGAAACTCCTTCCACGTCTCATGGCGAGAAAGCTGGTTGTGAGGCCAGTTGAAAGTTTGCCCAAAGCCCGTAGTCGGAACAGAATGGATCCGAGCGGTGACCCGCCCCATTTCCTTAAGGATGGCCAGACGTTCGGGATGGTGCGTCGCTTCCCGGCCTGGCATCAGTCGGGCCACCATGTACGGC
>JALYOK010000503.1 GCA_030856925.1 Pseudomonadota bacterium | reverse complement strand
TTCCGATTCTTTCACGATCAACCCGCGGGCAGCATGCCGGAGCCCGGGTCTAGCGAGATACGCATGGATGGACTGCCGCACCCCTGCGATGCGGTCCGATCATGCCGCATGCAGATTCGCTCAAGGGCCACCTTGTTGGATCAATGAGTGGCGTCAGCAACGCAGACCTGAATTTCATGTATCTTCAGCATCGCAATGGGAAGATTACCTACGATGCACATCATACAAGAATGCCATATGATCTCCGCCAGATGCCCTTAGGCGGCGGGCAGATAGCCGTTTATCTCGGCAAGGCCGGGACAAACCTCTCGACCGCGGCGCCGCCGCGCTGCACCTCATCTGTGCCGAGACTGAGCTTTATGCTTTCGTTCGTCAGCCAGCGCTTCAGGAACTGGGAGTAATTCGGGCTGCCGAGCACGCCGCTGGTTCCGCCCGGCCAGATCGACTCCGCACGCGGCGCATCCGCACGCAGCGCCACGACGGTGCGGTGGTTCGGCCCGTCGCGGAACATAAACTCGTCCCGCGTCACGGCGCGCGCGCTGTGCGTCGCAGAATCGACAGTCTCGAAACCCCCGTCGGTGGCGATAGCGCCACCGCCCGCCGGGATGTTAAACGGACCGCCAAGGGGATGCTCGAACACGATCCGATGTAGGCGGCCCCAGCGATAATCGTTCTGAATTGCTGAACCGAAGAACTCGGCGCTGCCCAAGAGGTCGAGCGCTGCCCGCAAGCTCCTGAGAATCACCAGGTCGCGGCGGTCGGCAGCTTGGTCGATCCCGGACACGGCGAAGAAATCGATCCCGGAAGCGCCTCTGCCGCCGTTGGTCGAAAAGTTGTCGAGCAAGTTGCGCAACGCGGCAAGGCTGTCCTGGTCGTCAGGCAACGGCAGTCCTCCCCTGGCGGCGAGCGCGCCGTCGATCACGCTGGAGATCATGCGCGAGCGCCAGGCGGAATAGATCGAGGCAGCGACGCTCGCCCGGATCTCGACTGCGGAAGGCGCCGCGAGCTTGCCGCGCTTGTCGCTCGCATCGTACCCTTGCTCGATTCCGGTCGGGGTTGCACCATTCCACCTGCGCAGCCGGCCGATCGCCTCGGCAATGCCCGCGTCCGACGCCAGCGCGTGCAACGGCGCCGCGGCAGAAGGATCGGCCGCGCGATCGAACGCTCGCACGATGTAGGGCGCCAGCACTTCGGCGTCGCGGAGGATTACGTCTGCCTGGATCACCTGCATTTCCTTGAAGGATACTCGCCGGTTACCGGTTTGCAGAAGCTCTCGCAAGCGTTTGTTGATGCGCGCGGCGCGAAAACCCCGGTTCCACGAATACGCCAGGTAGTAAAGACCGCCGCCGGGGCGTAACTGGTTGAGCGGGTTATTGTCCCGCGTGACCCCCGCCGGGTCGTTGTTGCTATTGACAAAAAAGCCCGCCGCCGGATTCACGGTCTGCGGCAACTCGGCGAAAGGCAGTATTTCGTGGAGCGTGGCCTGGTGCGGCTGAGGATTCTGTACCGGCAGCCATTCGTTTCCGCCCTGACCGTTGCGCACAAACCACGGCGGCACGCCGTTGACGACGCCCGCCTGCAGATCCTCCCGCACCGGAATTTCGCCGCTGGTAAAGTAGCCGATGTTGCCGTCAACGTCGGCGTACACGAAGTTCTGCGAGCCGAAATCGAAATGCTGCAGCGCCGCCTTGAAGTCATCGATGTTGCGCGCGCGGTTGAATAGAAGAAAGGCTTCCACCTCCTGTGTCGGCCCGAAGCCGACGTATTGCACGCTCAATGCCGCCCCGGTCGCCGGATCCAACGAGATGATCGGCCCGCCGTCGCGGCGCGGCATCACCAAGGTGGCAGGCGGGATGTCGCCGCCGGCGGGGATCTTGACTAGCTTTCCGCCGATGTTCGCGCGGAAGGTTTCGGGAATCGGGATCAAGTGCTCGCGGCTGCCCTTGAACAGCGTCGATAAGCCGCTCGGCGAGCTGGGATCCGGGATCACCTGTTCGCTAAAAGTATCGGTCACGTCCACCAGATTGTTGGTCGATCCCCAGGCGATCCGCCGATTGTAGCCGTGGATCACGCCCGCTACCCCCGGCAGGGTGCTTCCGAATACCGGTTCGCCATCGAGCTCTAGACCCATCGGGAAGAAAGTCGACGGCAGCCCGAGGGGGAGGTGCGGATCGTTCGCAATCAGCGGACTGCCATGCTCGCTGAGCGCTCCGGACACCGCCCAGAGGTTCGAGCCGCCGCGCGCCTCCCGGTGAAGAATGCCGCGGAAGATCGGAATGTCGCGCACGCGTTCGAGATGATCGCGCATCAGATCGACTGAGGAATCGCTATGGCGTTCTGTGTGCGCCCGCTCCATGCCGCGCTGCTCGCTGTCCCGCCTGGGGCGCAGCACGGTGGCTACCGCTGCATCCGGCACTGTTGCGTCAGGCTCGAATCCGGCGGAGCGCCACAGGTCCTCTGAGAAGAGCTTCACGCCGTCGAACCCCGAAACCGCGCCGGCCTTAACGTAGGATTGCAGTGCGACCGTGCGGGTGATATCCAGATCGAACGAAAGCTGAAAGGCGAGCAGCTTGCCGATGAGGACGCTGTCCAACGACGACCAGGGCTTGAACCTGTTGAGCTTGAGCGCGGGGTATTCGGGCGGCAGCGAATGCGCCTTAGCCCAAGCGTTCACGCCATGCGCATAGGCGTCAAGCACGGCCTTTGTCCGCACAGAGGTTGCGTCATAAGACCGCTGTGCCGCGCGCCTCAAGCCGATTGTTCGCAGTTGAACATCGCTGGTCAGCGCCGCTGTGCCTACCAATTCGGCTAGAGTACCGCTCGCCAGCCGACGGTTGTAGTCCATTTGGAACAAGCGTTCGCGCGCATGTACCCAGCCCTGCATGAAATACAGATCATGCTCGTTGGCCGCCCGGACATGCGAGATGCCTTCCGCATCGACCGTCAGGGTCGCCGCTCGCCGCAGACCCGCCAGACGCTCGGCAGCATACGCCTCGCTGGTGAGATTAAGGCATAACAGCAGCAACGCGAATACTCGCAATGTGATTGTTCGCAACATGGTTGTTACCTTTCCCGTGATAGTCGATGAACGCCAGCATACCCGGATTGCTCCAAAGAAGGAAGGTAGAATATTTCCAAACGTTGTATGTACTTGAATGGGTTGGCGTCGTTATTTTAAGTATTGCGTGAACCAGGCCACGAATGGTTGAGCGAACGACGCGCACGCTGATCCCGCCTTTAGCAATCCCATCGCAAAGACAGGCGCGACGTTGGTGTCCTCCAGCCACGAGGAGTGTCGAACGTTCATGGTGAGCCAAATTGAGCGTTGCCGCGAGGACGTGAAAACGGCCAGGATCGACCCCCAGTAGCCTCTTTGGATGAGCATCCAGTTCGAGCGGAACCCGTCGGAATACTCGCACAATTCTAAGCCCCAAACGCGCGCGGCGCAGGAATTGCCCGCGCGGGATACTGAAACGCGATGACGCCGTAGTAGCGGGCGAGGGTCATCGAGGTCCTTTTGAACCGAGCCCAGCGAGGTTGGTCTAAAATCGAGGGTCGACGCTGGGCCGTTGTCGCCCCTGTCGCTTTCTGTCATTCAATATTCTCGAGGAGTCATCATGACGACGAAGTACAGCATATTATTTACCGCGCTCATTCTGGCCGGTCTCGCGCAAGCGCAACAGCAGGAACAAACCGACACGCAGACCAAGCAGGACGCGGACCGGCTCGAAATGCTGAACCGGCCGGCGACGGCGACCCTGCAGCCCACCAAAGGAAACGAAGCCAAGGGCACGGTGACATTCACGCCCACCGAGGAGGCGA
>JALYOK010000423.1 GCA_030856925.1 Pseudomonadota bacterium | reverse complement strand
CCAAGCGCGTGCCAACAGCAACGGGATCGTACGCGGCCCACGCGTCGTACATCCCGGTGTGGACGATTGCCATCGCTCGCGCAACGATTGGCGGGCCCGGCTTGGTGGTTCGAATGGCTTGCAGGGCCGCATTGTCCCAATCGATCACGACACTGCTCGCCGCGTGAACGTGGGCGGCAACCGACAGGAGAAACCACAACGTGGCCAACCGCAACGCTCTCGCCAGGCTCTTCATGCGTCTGCTTCCTTTTTCGAGAGTCCGCTGGAAATTGCCGCACAGCGCAATTGCGCAACCGTCACCCCGAGCAGCAAGCCGGCTAAATCTGTCATAGCCTATGGCCGCGATAAGTGCCGTTTGCGACATAGCTCGTGCCCCATAGATCTAAGCGAGTCCGCAAGTGGCGACGAGATGGCCCATATCCAGATCGCCTCCCAGATGATCGCGAAGCTCTTTCCCCTACCGCAAGCAATATCGCCAACGGTGTCGCCACAATGCGCCCGCAAAGCTTGGATCACTTGCTTGCGCACTGGCTCCATGCGATGCGTAGTCGCGTCGTAGCCACTCGCATGTTTCCGGTAGCGTTTAATGGCAAGTTCTCTGTTTGGTCCCATGCGATCTCCTCTTGCAAATAATTGTTAGCGGGGGGTGATCCGCCCATTCATCGGTGGACAAACGCTGGCGAAGACCTGACTGGGCGACTGCTTTCCGACCGTTAACAGCGTCTCGATTTCCGGCAGCGCCCGGATCGCGGCCTCCTCGCCCGCGCGAATCAGCGCTTGCTTATTCCCGAAACTCACATCCCCCGCAATCTTCGGCCTGATGGCCACATCGGCGGCTTTGATCTGGTGCGCGCTAAGCGCTTGCGCCATGATGTGCATGGTTTGGAATGGGATGTTGAGCGGATTGCTGATCGAGGTCTGTTCCGGCGCGTACGAGACGTCGACCGCGATCACGAAATCGGCCCCCATGTGGCGCGCAACACATACTGGAATCGGACTTACGAGGCTGCCGTCGACGTAGCGGCGACCGTCGATGAGGACAGGATGAAACCAGCCTGGGATGCTGCTCGAAGCGCGGACCGCCATTCCGGCGTCGCCGCGATTGAAAACGTTGAGCTGGCCCGTCTGGAAATCGGTGGCGACAACGGCAAGGGGTATCTGCAGAGCTTCGATAGGACGGCGATTCAGGTGTTCATTAACGTATTCTTGAAGCGCTTGCCCTTTAATCAGTCCGAGCCACGCGAGTGAATAATCGACTAACTCCCCGCGTTCCACCCCGAGCGCGAGCCGCTTCAGATCGTCCGCTTGATAACCGGCCGCATACAGCGTGCCCACGAAACTGCCCGCGCTGACGCCGACGATCAAGTCGGGGCGTATCCCATGCTCTTCTAGAACTTTGATAACGCCCACATGGGCAAATCCGCGTAACGCCCCACCGCCCAGCACCAATGCCACCCTGGAGCGGGAGGAACGCTCCAGTTCGATGGGCGCAGCGCTGGGCGCGACGTACTCGGGATCGGGTGGGGCACTCGCGCAGCTTACGAGGGTAAGCAGGATGCACAGTAACGCCGTGCGGTAGGCGCCAATCATTATGCGCCTCCCTGCTAATCTGTGAGGCCAGTGGTGAGAGCAATCCAAGAAATGCTTACCGTGCTGAATCGGTCCGCACCCAACTACGCGATCACGCGTCTCAAGCGGCTTCGCGCCAGGTTCAAATCGCCGATATTGAACGCTGGGCCGACCCGCAAACAGGGCGACATGAACTACACCACAATCGTTAGCAAACACCAACACCTCCGCAAAGCGAAACACGGGCTGCAAAGACAGTCCGTTTAGAGCGGGCGGAGGGCTAAATCAGGAAAGAGCAGAAAAGAATGGGAATGGGAGGAGGTGTCGCACGCGGCAGCACCGATTGTGGTGTCGCCACGATCGTTCGCCGTTCGATAACCGGCACGACCATGAATGCACCCGTCGCTGGAGGAACTGCCGGTCCGGTAAAGCTGTAGTGATCGAGCGTCTGGGAATCCGCGGTGCAGTGCGCAATGCAGAGATTCGCGTTCATTCCAGACTCGTCACAACAACTTTGATTCGCCTGACTTAGGGCCTTGGCGAGGTCGCTCGATGGCATAATGCAACCGCTGGCGGCAAGCGCTACTTGAGAGAAAAACAAAGACAGTAGCAACGCGCGCGCTATTCGAACCACGGAGCGGTATGAGCGAAATCTCATGAACCTATAGACACATAGCATGTACGCAGCCTATCACGGACCGACTTTGCATGTAAAGTTCACCGCTCACGCACTGCGCCAACGCCGTGCGAGCCGTGTTATTTTTCAATTTAATAGAATATTCGTTCTTCCCCCGCAAGCTGTTTAGGTCCTTGGGGTCGTGCCCCCGATTCCATTGCATTTCATCCGACTACACCTTTTCTCGCCATCTCTCAAATAAATTCGAGGGCTGAACCATTCAGCCTTTGCTTTTTTCTTTATATTTCTATAATATTGGAAATATGGAATTAAACGACGCAGTCACCTCACTCGCCGCCTTAGCCCAGGCATCCCGGCTGGCCATTTTTCGTTTGCTGGTGCATGCCGGTCCGGCGGGTATGGCGGTCGGTAGGGTCGCCGAGCGTCTCGGGATTCCGGCCGCGACGCTGTCATTTCACTTAAAGGAATTGAGCCGCGCCGTACTCATTACGGCGCGTCAGGAAGGCCGCTATATCTATTATGCGGCGAATTTTCCGCAGATGGCGGCGTTACTCGGTTACCTCACGGAGAATTGCTGTCGCGGCATGCCGCAGGAATGTTTGGGTGTGATGGAAACCGCCCTTGCGGAATGCTGCGCGCCCCACCCAAAACGTAAATCGAAAAGGAGTTATGTATGAAACGATTTCATGTCCATATCGCCGTGAGCGACCTCAACGCCAGCGTCCGAATTTATTCGGAGATGTTTGCGACGGCGCCGACGGCGCCATGACTTATAACGTTCTATTCCTCTGCACCGGCAATTCCGCGCGCAGCATTTTGTCCGAAGTGATTCTCAATGCTGAAGGTAGCGGCAAGTTCCAAGCCTTCAGCGCGGGTAGCCATCCGTCCGGCAAGGTCAATCCCTTTGCTATCGAGTTACTCGAACTGCGACGCTATCCCACCGACGGACTACGCAGCAAAAGTTGGGACGAATTCGCCGCGCCCGGCGCGCCTGAGTTAGATTTCGTTTTCACCGTGTGCGACAACGCCGCCGGTGAAGTCTGCCCCATGTGGCCCGGCCAGCCAATTACCGCCCACTGGGGAGTCGAAGACCCGGCGGCAGTTGAGGGTTCCGATGACGATAAACGAAAAGCATTCGTGAAAGCCTTCACCGTGTTGCAACGGCGCATCTCCCTCTTCGCGAATTTGCGGTTGGATCAACTGGATCCCCTATCTCTGCAAAACCAACTGCGCGATATCGGCAAACGATGACGCTGGCCCGACGCCTCGCCGCCGAGGCGATGGGCACGGCGCTGCTGCTCGCGGTCGTGGTCGGCTCCGGCATCATGGGCGAGCGCTTGTCCGAGGGCAATGACGCGATTGCGCTGCTGGGTAATTCCATCGCCACCGGCGCCGGACTTGCGGTGCTGATTTTTCTGTTCGCGCCCATCTCCGGCGCACACTTCAATCCCGTGGTTACCCTTACTGAAGCCATCGAAGGTAAGTTGAGTTGGCGTGACGCTCTCGCCTATCTGCCCGTGCAATGTATCGCCGCACTCGCCGGCGTCGCCGCCACCCACGTGATGTTCGGCGAAGCGCTGTTCACGCCAAGTGATCACGCGCGCATTGGCCCAAGCCTGTGGTGGAGCGAATTCATCGCCACCTTCGGTCTGATTCTCGTCATCAATCTGAGCATGCGCAACCATGCCGCAGCCGCACCGCTCAGCGTTGCGGCCTACATCAGCGCGGCGTACTGGTTCACCGCATCGACCTCGTTCGCCAATCCCGCCGTCACCATCGCGCGTTCCCTAACGCCGACCTTCGCCGGCATCCGGCCCGACGGCGTACCGGGCTTCATTGTCGCTCAGTTGTTGGGCGCGTTTGTCGCAGCGAAATTCGCGAATTGGCTGGTTAGTTCACAGCCGGATAATTCAGCCCCTTAAATTCCTATCAGACACCACTTTTATAACATGTAGCCAATATCCGAAGCGCCGGTCGGATAGGCAAACATCGTCGTTTTCAGGCTTTCCGCGGTAAGTCCATGGCGAATGGCTAGCGCAAATAGGTTAATGACTTCGTCAACATTCGGCCCAACCAGATGTGCGCCAAGCACTAGATCGGTTCCTTCCGCGACCAGTACTTTGAACCCGTACACCGGCTCAGCCGCCTGGCGTGCGGTGAACCAGCCCGATGCCTTTTGGCTTTGAACACGGAATTTCAGGTTTTGCCTGCGCGCTTCAGCTTCGGTAAGTCCCACAGCGGCTATTGGCGGGATGGTGAAGGCGACACTAGGCACTCCGCGATAGTCCGGTTTTTGATGATTACCTTTCAGCAGATTGGTTGCGACCACCTTTGCGTCATGGCTTGATACAGGCGTTAGAGGTGGCCCCATCTGGGCCGCATCTCCAGCAGCATAAACCGCAGGGTTCGATACGCTCTGTAAATACTCGTTGAGCCTTAGCCGTCCCTTATCTACTTCGATTCCCGCCACTTCAAGGTCGAGCATATCGAAGGCAGGCGCGCGTCCTGCCGCATGCACGATCAAATCGGCTTCAATACTGAGCCTCGCTCCGCTCGAGGAAGCAAGCACCCGGTAACCGCCCGCGGCGTGCTCGATTGCCTCGACGGAGGTTTGAGTCCGGACGTCGATGCCAAGGGACTGGAACGACTCCATTAACCATCCCACCAGTTCCGGGTCAAAATGATTCAGCATGCGTTCGCCACGATGGAGGATGGTCACATTCGCCCCTGCCCGCGCCGCGATATGCGAAAACTCAGCCGCGATATAACCACCGCCAACCAGGACGATACGAGATGGCAACGCCTGGAGTGAGAGGAACCCTTCATTGTTGACCAGGTGTTCCTCGCCGCGGATATTTAATCTAACAGGTTCTGCGCCTGATGCGATCAAGATATGCTTGGCTTCAAGCACCTCACCTTCGACCTCGACCGTATTTTTGCCTGTAAAACGCGCATGGCCGTAATAAGGATGGATGCCTTTGTCCGCGTATCTTTGTTTGTTCCTTTCCGGCACGGGGTCGGTAAACGTGCTCTTGAAGGCCAACAGCTCGCGCCAGTCGATATGGTTCTCTCCAACGACGCCTTTGCCGTGCATGCGACGAACATGATCAATGGCGGACGCGCCGCCAATTAGCATTTTTTTGGGGTCGCATCCCCGTAATGCGCAGGTACCACCAAAAGGCCTGAAGTCCATGATTGCGACCCGCCAACCTTCGGCGCGCACCCGCATGGCGACCCCGGCTGCTGCTGTTCCCGTACCAATGATCACAAGGTCGTATTGTTTCGGCATGGCGCTTTTCCTTAACCCATGAGGACACTTCGTTTTAGCGGCCGCAGCTATCTGGGCATACTTACCCGCAACACCCGCGCTGCTCTTGTATTGGCGGACACCCCACTGATCCGTAAGAGCAGAACACGCAACAGTGCCCGGCCTTCGGCCTAAGCATCGCTTTGCAATTTTTGCATTCATAGTAAAACTGACATGCATCGGTAGGCATAGTTTCAGTACTGGCAAAGCCACATTGAGGGCAAGTCAGAACCGATTCAAGAACGACTGGATTCAAGTTGTTCACTTGTGAACCGTCGAAGGAAAACCTGCGTCCGTTGTTGCTTTCATTAGCGCTGCCGTGTTCGCCTTTGCTGGGTCAAATTTGACGGTAGCAGTTTTTTGGGCAACGTCGATTTTGGTATCTTCGACACCTGGCACTCTTTCAAGAGCCTTTTTGATTGTTATGGGGCAGAGGGAACAGGTCATGTTCTGCACATCAAATATTGCGGTTTGCGAGGTCGCTGCAAAGGCCGATGAAATCGACAGTATCGTAGTGGCCACGAATTTTGTAATGGGTCGCATACTATTTCCTTTAAATGAAAAATGGCGCCAACATTGGCGCCGCCAATAGACCTAACACAAGCACGGTTACCACCCAAACAATAAAGCGGCGCCGCTTCAACGTGAGCGGGTCCGCACAAGGAGTGCCGGGTACGCAGGCTCGCGGGGCCAAATAGACCTTGCGGAATGCGAGCCCCACAAAAATTAGGGTTATCCCCATCAAGTACGGGCGATATGGTTCGAACGCGGTCAGGTTGCCGACCCACGCACCGCCAATGCCAAGCATTAGCAAGACCAGCGGGCCAACGCAACAGACCGAGGCGCCGATTGCTGCCAGCACACCCACCACTAACGACGTTTTCGCATTCAGACTAGCCATAAGCATGCTCCAGAAACGCAATATGGGCGTAGTATAGATTCCGTACCTTAGTACGGAATCAAGCTTTTTCGAGCGCTTGCTTTCATTTTTTTAGGGCATATTCAATAGGGAAACAGATGATGCTGACTATCAGCCGGTTAGCGAAACAAGCCAACGTGAATGTTGAAACCGTACGCTATTACCAGCGTCGCGGACTGCTATTTGAGCCAGAGAAGCCGCCTGGCGGTCACCGCCGATATTCCCCGGATGATGTCAGTCGTCTTCAGTTCGTCAAAAGGGCACAGGTGTTAGGCTTTACCTTGGACGAAATCGCGAACTTACTGCATTTAGACGGAGCAGACTGCTGTGACGATACCCATGATTTGGCGGTAGCAAAGCTTGCGTTAATTGATGAGAAAATGGCGAGCCTCGCGGCGATGCGCCAGGCATTGGCCGGACTGGTTCAACAATGTGAAAGTGGCGTCCATCGCTCCGCCTGTCCAATTATTCATGCACTAGCGCAAGGGTAAGGTGGCAAATCTACGGCGGGACGGATTGCGCCAAAGGTGAATTCCAACGTTGCAGTTCCTTGACGAGCCGATACTTGTCTTCAAGCCACTTCTGCGATCACCCGGTCGATCCCCAGGGTTCGTGCGACGGCGTTCGCGGCCGTAAATGGGGGCTTGTCTTCCAGCCGGAAATCGTTTCGAGCAGATGACCTGAATCGTGCGCCATCCATCCGATGCCGGAAAGCGCGTGACAGCCAGCCCATAACAAGTAATCGTCAGCGGAAAGCTTTACATCTCGGTAAACAGTGCGCCCAGAAAAGCCGAGAATGCGCCAAAGGAGCGCCAGTTACGCAAAGATGGGGGGTTGGCAAATCTATCCACGCGTGTCACCGACGCCTTCATAGCCAACCTCCCGTGAAACCCGCTCGCCGCAAGCCGCTGACAATGTAAGGGCAGTTTCGCATCAATCGCCACACCAAGCCGCTACGATAATTTTCGATCATCAGGATAGTCGGCCCTTCATTGAGCCCAAAATGCCACGGCGATACCCAGCCGTGGGGATTGCCCGATGCAGCAGGGTAGGTCGGATTGAAGGACGCTTTTAAGCCGTAGGGATTCGACTCTGTCAGCTTGAGGTCATGAATACAGTAATCGAGCGCCGGCAGCACAATCTCGGGCGCGAATGGCAGCGACGCCGCCACGGCCCACGGTGCGATAGTGCCGTCGTCGGGTCCGTACGGCACGCCACGTCCCACGTAATCGAAGAACTGGCGCTCGATGCCGGCTACGTTGATGGTGTCCGGACCGGGACCTTCGCTAGCGGTGAGTCCCCAGCAATGGCTGCCATAGCCATTGAATTTGAGTGGGTTGTCAATCGCGTACTGACGTTGCACGTAGGTCGCGCGGCGGCTATTCTCGAAATAGTCGATACCCTTGGCACGCATAAAGGCGTCCTGGATACCACGAAAGTCGACCCAGATATGGGAGAGTTGGTGCGTGAATATCGGCCCGGCATATAGATAGTCGTATCCGTAGCAGTGTTCCCACCGGTAAGTGGCAGCCCACGCGGCATAGGCGCTCTCGGGCAGCGGATGAGTCGGTGAACCCAGTGCCAGAATGTACAGCAGCAGCGCCTCGTCGTAGCCTTCCCAGCGGTAGTTGAGGAAGCCGCTTTCAGGTTTCCAGCCGTGAGTCACCGTTGCACCGTGGTTCTGCGCCCATTGCCAGTCGGCGCGGCGATAGAGCGCGTCGGCGAGGGTGCGGATCTCATGTTCTTCGGTTGTGTCTGCGTCGAAGTAGGTGCCAGCCGTCAACGCCCCCGCCAGCAGAAAAGTGCTGTCTATCGTCGACAGTTCGCATTGCCAGGCGCGCCGCCCGGTCTGCATGTCAAGAAAATGGTAGTAAAAGCCGTGATAGCCGGTCGCGTCAGGCTCGGGGCCTTGCGGGCTATTCCAAAAAAACCGCAGCGTCGCAAGCGTACGCTCGACCGCGGCGGCCCGCGAAACGAATCCGCGCTCGACGCCCGCTGGGTATACCGCCAGCGCGAGGCCCGTCGCGGCAATACTTGCAGGCCAATTCGCTGCGGTCTTGTCGACCACCAGCCCGTTGACTGGATTCGTCTCGTGCAAAAAGTAGTTAAATGATGCGTGCTGCAGCTTTTCCAGTTCGGCTTCGGCGGTTAATGTCCTCCGGCTCATAATGTCACCTGGCCTGCGACTCCCGGATAAACTCGCCTCGTGGTCCTAACGTTCTTCGGCTCTATCAAGACTTTCCTCACGCGTTGTTCGGGGGCTCCTCTACCGCGAGAGCGTCGTCGACCATTGCTTGCGCCTCTT
>JALYOK010000419.1 GCA_030856925.1 Pseudomonadota bacterium | reverse complement strand
CCCATTCTCGCCGTCTTTTATGCAACGAATTAGTAACTCGGGACGCTAGTATGGACTTTAACTTTTCGCCCGAACAAGAGCAACTGCGCGACACGGTCAATCGTTTGATCGAGCGCGAATACGAGTTCAACAAACATCGCCGCGCCATCATCCATTCGCCTGAAGGCTACAGCCCAAACGTATGGAGCAGCATGGCGGAAATCGGCGTGTTGGGCATCGGGGTCGACGAGCGTCATGGCGGCTTCGGCGGCGATGCGATCGACACTATGATTGTGATGGAAGCGCTGGGCCGCGGGCTGGTGGTCGAGCCGTATTTGGCGACCGTGGTCCTCGGCGCCAACTTGATTCAGCTCGCCGGATCGGACGCGCAAAAATCTGCGCTGCTGCCGCAAGTTGTCGAGGGCAAACTCAAGCTCGCCTTTGCCCACGGCGAGGCCGGCGCACGTTACGACTTGAAGCGCGTTGCAACGCTCGCCCGTAAAAATGGCAATGGTTACGTATTGAGCGGCGAAAAAATAGTCGTGCTTCACGGCAACATCGCAGACAAGATTATCGTATCCGCCGTTACCGCAGGCGCGCTCGACGATAGTCAGGGAATGGCGCTGTTCTTGGTCGATGCGAACACATCGGGATTGAACATCACCGGCTACCGTACCATCGACAATCAACGCGCGGCGAACCTGCATTTCGACAACGTGCGCCTTAGCGCCGATGCGATGCTGGGCGGTAGCGATGACAGCCTCGCCGTGGTAGAGCGCGTAATGGACATTGCCACCGCCGCCTTGGTGGCGGAATCCGTGGGCGCCATGGAAGCCCTGCAAAAAGCGACCTTGGAATATATTAAAACCCGCCGCCAGTTCGGCGTGCCGATCGGCAAGTTTCAGGCCCTGCAACACCGCATGGTCGATATGCTGATGTCTCTCGAACTGTCGCGCTCCATGGCTTACTTGGCGGCGGTAAAAGTCCAGTCGAATGATGTCGTCGAACGGCAGCGAGGGGTGTCTGCGGCGAAGAATGCCATCGGCCGGAACGGTCGCCTGATTGCGCAAGAGGCGGTGCAAATGCACGGCGGCATGGGCATCACCGATGAATTGTCCGCCAGCCATTATTTCCGCCGCTTAACCGCCATCGACGCCACGTTGGGCGATGCGGATCATCACTTGGCCCGCTTCGCAGCAAGTCCGATGTTTTAGTCACCGAGGTTCGTTTTGACGTTTAAATATTATTGGGAAGATTTCAAGGTCGGCGACCGCATGGTGCTGGGAACCAAAACACTTACCGAAGACGAAATCATCGGTTTTGCGAGAGAGTTCGATCCGCAAGTGTTCCATGTAAATAAAGAACTCGCAGAAAAATCCTATTTCGGCGGTATTATCGCCAGCGGCTGGCACACTTGCGGCATCGCCATGCGCCTGATGTGCGATGCCTATTTACTGGAATCCGCCAGCATAGGCTCGCCCGGCGTCGATAACATTCGTTGGCTCAAGCCGGTTCGCCCGGGCGACACTTTGAGAGTTGAACGGGTGTTTTTGGAATCACGGCCCTCGTCGAGCAAATTCGATATCGGCATCGTCAAATCTCGCTGGGAAGCGTTCAACCAGCATAACGAAATGGTCATGTCCATGGAGGGCATCGGCATGTTCAAGCGCCGCGAGGCTGTACAATTGTGAGCCATCCGTCCGAATTCGCGAGAGCCGCCACGGTTCTGGGCGGCGTGACCAACAAAGTTCATGTTCTGCTGCGCAAAGAGGATTTTGATCCGGAGCGGCTAACCGCAAATGTTGTCGTCGTGCTGGACATTTTGTTCGCGACCACAACCATCGTCACGGCGCTCGCGAACGGCGCGAGCGAAGTAATCCCGGCGACCGACGAGCATGAGGCGCGCGCGCGGGCAAAAGCCTTCCCGCCGGAGTCTGTAGTTCTCTCCGGTGAAAGGATGATCCACACCATCGCGGGTTTTGTCTCACCGCTGCCGCTGGCGCTGACGGAAATCGGTGTCAAAGGCAAGCGCCTGATTTACTCGACGACCAACGGCACCGTCGCCATGCGCCAAGCGGAAACCGCGCCGCACGTCTACGCCGGCTGCCTGCTCAACGGCGCAGCCACGGTCGGGCATATTCAAACGCATCACCCCGATGAATCGGTGCTGGTGATTTGCAGTGGTTCGGCAGGCGGTATGAATCTCGAGGACTTTTATGGCGCCGGTTATATAGTCGATCGACTGGTGCAGAAACTCGATCCCAATCGCGATATCACCGATGCCGCGCAATCGGCGCTGCGGCTTTATCGTACCCACGACGCCTACGATTGCCTGATAAGCTCTCGCGTCGGGCGTATCATGGAACGCTCCGGCGTGAGCGACGAAGTGCGCTATGCGTCGCAGCGCGGCGTGCTGCCTCTGGTAGCGAAATTAATTGGAGGCGCGGTTCGTGTCGTCTAGGGGTTTGTTGAAAAACGTAGCGAGGATGCCCCTATGCGAGGCGCACGGCGCGCAGGAACCGGAATGTACTCAAATGTACATGAGGATTCCGAGCACCGCGCAACGAAGCAGACGGGCACCGCAGTAGTGTTTCAACAAATCCCTAAGCAAGAGCATCGCTATGCCAACGTCAACGGCCAATCGCTGCACTACGTCACGGCTGGACAAGGCAAGCTGATGTTATTCGTCCACGGCTTCCCGGAATTTTGGTACGAGTGGCAAAAGCAACTCACCGAGTTCGGTAATGATCATCAAGCCGTGGCCCTCGATATGCGCGGCTATAATCTATCGTCTAAACCGGCCGCAGTCGACGCCTATCGTGCCAAACATTTAATCGAAGATTTGCGCGCGCTGATCGAGCATTTAGGTCACAAAAAATGTATCCTGGTCGCCCACGACTGGGGCGGCGCCATCGCCTGGACCTTTGCGGCGAGTTTGCCCGAGTACGTCGAAAAACTCGTGATTATTAACGCCCCGCACACCGCGACATTCGCACGCGAGTTGACCCACAATCCCGCGCAGCAAGCGGCAAGTCAATACATGCTGCTGTTTCGCATGGAGAAGGCCGAGCGGGTCATGACCGAGAACAACTATGCCCGTTTGGTCGGCATGCTGAAGGGCGCCGGCTCGAGCGGCGCGTGGCTGACGGAAAACGACAAAGTCCGCTACCTCGAAGCCTGGTCGCAACCTGGGGCTATCACCGGCGGCCTCAACTACTATCGCGCCTCGCCGCTTTATCCGCCGACCGCGGATGATCCGGGCGCGAGCGCAATTCAAGTTGATCCCCAACGGGTGAGGGTTCGTGCACCGACCCTCGTCATCTGGGGTGATGCCGATAGCGCGCTGTTGCCGAGCCTGCTCGACGGACTCGACCAATTCGTTCCCGATTTGACGATCAAGCGAATTGCGAACGGCTCCCATTGGGTGATCCATGAACAGCCGGATCTGGTAAACGAAACCATTCGGGCTTTCGTATAGAATTGGGACGTTCGTCGTCCCCAAAAAGTGCTGTAGTAATTAAGGAGGATTATCCTTTGAATGTTGGTTCGACAGCGCCGCTTTTGTGCTTGCGCGATGTCTCCGTGCGTTTCGGCGGTATCGTCGCGCTCGACCGCGTCAGTTTCGACGTGGCGCGCGGCGCCATCGTCGGCCTCATCGGGCCGAACGGTGCGGGTAAGACCACATTGTTCAACTGCCTGTCGCGCCTCTATCACTGCGATAGCGGCGAAATTACCTTCGAAGGCCGCTCTCTGACCGAGATGCCGCGTCACGGCATCGCCGCGCTAGGCATAGGCCGGACCTTCCAGAATCTCGCGCTGTTTCGCAATCTCACGGTCACGCAAAATGTGTTGCTGGGCGGCCACTCGCAAACCACCGGTGGCTTCTTCGTAAATGCCTTGCGTTTGCCCTCGGTAGCGCGGCAGGAATCTCAGTTGCGCGCACAAGCGGAAGGATTTATCGATACGCTGAACTTGCGCTCGGTCGCAGAGGTGCGGGTTTCCGATCTATCGTTTGGTGTGCAAAAGCGCGTCGAGCTTGCGCGCGCGCTCGCAACCAAGCCCAAGCTGCTGCTGCTCGACGAACCTGCCGGAGGCCTAAATCATTCAGAGGTCGACGATCTCATCACCTTGATCCGGGATTTGCGCGATCGCTTCGGCCTCACGGTGCTGCTGGTCGAACATCATATGAACTTGGTGATGAGCGTTTCTGATCAGGTCGTCGCCATCGATTTCGGCCGCAAGATCGCCGATGGGTTACCACAGGAAGTACAGAACCATCCCGATGTGATCAAAGCCTACCTCGGTATAGCCGCATGAGCGCGATACTCGCTGCGGAAAATCTCGACGCATCGTACGGCGCCACCCAGGTGCTGTATGGTGTCAGCTTCAGCGTCGAGCAAGGCGGCATCACCACCATCCTCGGCGCCAACGGCGCCGGCAAGACGACGTTGTTGCGCGCCATTTGCGCCATGGTGCAAATCCGCGGGCCGATCACATTTCTCGGTCAACGCATCGAAACCAAAGCTACCGAAAACATCGTGCGCATGGGACTCGGCCATGTGCCCGATGGGCGCGGAACATTCACCCATCTCACCACGGAAGAAAATCTTCGGCTCGGCGCCTACACACGCCGCGACAAAGCGGAAACGGCAAAAGATTTCGAACGGGTGTACGGCTATTTTCCGCGCCTCAAAGAACGCCGCGACCAACAAGCAGGCACCCTCTCCGGCGGCGAACAACAAATGCTCGCCATCGGCCGCGCATTGATGCTAAAGCCCAAACTCCTCTTGCTGGACGAACCATCCTTTGGCTTAGCGCCGGTGATCGTGCAAGAAATTTTCCGAATCATGGCGGCGATCAATCAGCAAGAAGGCGTGAGCATCTTGCTGGTGGAACAAAATGCGTCGCTGGCGCTCAACTTAGCCGATCATGCGTTCTTGCTGGAAACGGGACGCGTGGTCATATCGGGCGCGGCGAAGGACATCGCCGGTGATGAAGCGGTAAGGAGGGCTTATCTTGGTTATTAGCTTACCAACGTCATCGACACTTCGGGAGGCCGCCGCGACCCGCATGGATACTGTCGATTGGCCATGCATGCCATGGAAGCCGCACCGGTATTGCCTCTCAAGGCATGCGATTTTGAATTTCATGGAAGCAATTAAAAACACGCCAGCATAAAAACCAACCATGGAAACCTTCCTACACCAAATCCTATCGGGCCTTGCCACCGGCGGGATTTACGCCAGCCTCGCGCTTTCGCTGGTGATGATTCATCAAGCGACTCATCACATCAATTTCGCGCAGGGCGAGATGGCAATGTTTTCGACATATCTCGCGTTGACCATGATCAACGCCGGCTTGCCGTATTGGGTAGCCTTTGTCGCGACGCTGATTATCTCGTTTGTCGCCGGAATTTTAATTGAGCGCGTCGTGATTCGTCCCGTCGAAAGGGGCGCAGTGCTGACTGTCATCATCGTGTTCATCGGTTTGCTTTTGATCTTAAACGGCCTTGCCGGCTTGATTTATACTTACACCAATCAGCCTTTCCCTTCCCCGTTTCCGGCGCGTTCTTACGGCTATCTCTCCGGCCACGAACTGGGCGCGATCGTTGTAACGGTGGTCGTGTTGTTGCTTATCTATCTTTTCTTTCGCTTCACACCGCTGGGTCTCGCCATGCGGGCGGCGGCCCAGAATCCCGTGTCTAGCCGGCTGGTGGGCATTCGGGTCGGTTGGATGCTGGCGTTAGGCTGGGGGCTGGCCGCGGCCATCGGCGCCGTCGCCGGCATGATGGTGGCGCACATTGTATTCCTCGATCCGAACATGATGGCCGGCGTGTTGCTCTACGCCTTCGCGGCAGCTTTACTCGGCGGCATCGATAACCCGTGGGGGGCTATCGTCGGCGGATTCATCGTCGGCGTGGTGGAAAATTTGGCGGGACAATACATCTTCGGCACTGAACTCAAACTAACTGTCGCGCTGATTCTAATTATCGGCGTGTTGCTGTTCAAACCGAATGGCCTATTCGGACGCGTCCTGGTGACGAGGGTTTAGGCGATGGCCGATCTAAAAACAATGCTAAAACCGACCGGCGCCATGCCGCAAAAAACCTCGTTCACGTGGCCGCTGATCATCATCGCGATCGCTTGCATGGCGCCGTTCTTCGTCAGCGATTACCGCACCTTACAACTCACGCAAATGTTGGTTTATGCCATCGCTATTCTGGGACTGAACATGCTGACCGGCTACAACGGCCAGATCTCGCTCGGCCACGGCGCATTCTATGCGATCGGCGCCTACACCACCGCAGTGCTGATGGACAAGTTTGGCGTGCCCTATTGGGCGACGCTGCCGATCGCCGGCGTGGTGTGCTTGGGATTCGGCTTTTTGTTTGGCCTGCCGGCGTTGCGGTTGGAAGGCCATTATCTCGCCCTCGCGACGTTCGCACTGGCCGTGTC
>JALYOK010000389.1 GCA_030856925.1 Pseudomonadota bacterium | reverse complement strand
GGCTACGACATTTGCGCCGGAATTATCTCGATAGTAAGATCTACAACGAGTAACTGATCCTCCGGCAAGATTTAAGCGTTCCCTTCCGTCCTCGCCTTTTCTGCCTGCGCAAAATCCAACATTCGCGTAATGCAAAGCTTTGCCTTGCGGCTAATCTCGAGGTCGACCTGAATTTCGTTTTTACCGGTTTCCAACACCGCGGCGAGATTGTTCAGGCCGTTCATCGCCATCCAAGGGCAGTGGCCGCAGCTTTGGCAGGTAGCGGCATATCCGGCGGTTGGCGCTTCGATGAAGTTTTTTTCCGGCATCAATTTTTTCATTTTATGTAGGATGCCGTTGTCGGTGGCGACAATGAATTCGTGGGCGCTGGAGCGTTGCGCCGCTTGGATGATGCCCGTTGTGGAACCCACGGTATCGGCTAGGCGGATCACGTTGTCGGGTGATTCCGGATGCACCAACACTTTCGCGTCGGGATGCTGCGCTTTCATCTCTGCCAATTGTTTGGCTTTGAATTCATTGTGTACGACGCACGAGCCTTGCCACAGCAACATGTCGGCGCCGGTTTGTTTCTGAATGTATTCGCCGAGGTGTTTATCCGGCGCAAAAAGAATCTTTTTTCCTTGCTCGTGTAAATGCTTGACAATTTTCTCCGCGATGCTGGAGGTGACCATCCAATCGGCACGTGCCTTGACCGCCGCGCTGGTATTGGCATAGACGACCACGGTGCGGTCCGGGTTTGCATCGCAGAAGGCGGCGAATTGGTCGGGCGGGCAACCGAGATCCAGCGAGCATTCCGCCTCCAGATCAGGCATGAGCACGCGTTTCTCCGGATTCAAAATCTTTGCCGTTTCCCCCATGAAGCGAACGCCGCAAACGACGATGGTCTGGGCCGGATGATTGAAGCCGAAGCGCGCCATCTCGAGCGAATCGGACACCACACCGCCGGTCTCTTCAGCTAGATCCTGCAGATCGCCGTGGACGTAATAATGGGCGACGAGGACGGCGTCCTGGGCTTTCAGCGATGCCTTGATGCGCGCTTTGAGTTCGCTGCGTTCTTGCTCAGTCGGCTCGACCGGTGCTTTGGCCCACGCCTCTGCCGTGGAGAAATTGGGATGCTCAAAGCGAACGCGGATCGGTGAAAGGCTTGTTGCCATGGTTCGAGTCCTGGTTGATTCTATCCTTGCATTGCTACTTCATTCTTGTCATTCCCGCGAAAGCGGGAATCTATTTGGCATTAGTGAGTCAACATGGGTTCCCGCGTACGCCGGAATGACAGTAGTGATCGGCGATGGGTTTCTTTATTCACTGGACGCAGGTGTAAGCAGTCTTCACCGTCGTATAAAACTCCGCTGCGTAGCGGCCTTGTTCGCGTGGGCCGTAGCTCGAGCCTTTACGGCCGCCGAACGGTACGTGGTAATCGACGCCTGCCGTCGGCACGTTCACCATCACCATACCTGCTTGAGCTTTGCGTTTGAAGTAGCTTGCGTATTTCAGCGATGTGGTGCAGATGCCCGACGAAAGGCCGAACTCCGTATCGTTAGCTACCGCTAGCGCTTCGTCAAAATCCTTCACGCGCACCACATTGGCGATGGGGCCGAACACTTCTTCGCGGCTGATGCGCATTTGGTTAGTGGTTTCCGTGAACAGCGCCGGTTGCAAGTAAAAGCCCTCACGTTCCCGCTGCAACAGTTCGCCGCCGAAGGCAAGTTTCGCGCCTTCTTTTTTGGCAATGTCGATGTAGCTCAAGTCTTGATCGAGTTGCGATTGATCGACCACCGGGCCGATGTCGGTGCCTGGTTTGAGCGCATCGTCGACCTTCAACGTTTTCAGTTTGTCGATCAGCGCGGCGACGAAACGGTCGTGTATACCCTGTTGCACGATGATGCGGCTCGACGCCGTGCAGCGTTGCCCGGTGGAGAAGAATGCCCCTTGCACCGCGCAGTTCACTGCCGTTGCGAGGTCGGCATCATCCATGACCACCAGCGGATTCTTCCCGCCCATTTCCAACTGCACTTTCGCTTTGCGTTTCGCCGCCGCTTCCAGCACACGCGCGCCGGTGGCGACGGAGCCGGTGAAGCTAATGGCGTTCACTTTCGGATTTTGCAGGATTGCGTTACCGACCACCGTGCCCGCGCCCATCACCAGATTAAACACCCCCGCCGGCAAGCCGGCACGACTAATGATATCCGCCAGCGCCCACGAACAACCCGGCACCAAATCGGCCGGTTTCAAGATCACGCAGTTGCCAAACGCCAAGGCCGGCGCTACTTTCCAAGCGGGGATGGCCATCGGGAAGTTCCACGGCGCGATGATGCCCACCACACCGACCGGCTCGCGCGTGATTTCGCAATCGAGACCGGGGCGCACCGAAGCCAATTTTTCGCCCGGAATGCGCAGGGCCTCGCCCGCAAAAAATTTGAAAATGTGTCCGGCGCGAGTCGCTTCGCCAATACCCTCCGGCAAAGTCTTACCTTCTTCGCGGGACAGCAATTCGCCTAACTCTTGCTTGCGCGTCAGGATCTCTGTGCCGATTTTGTCCAAGGCGTCGAAGCGCACTTGCGGCGTAGTATCTGCCCACGATACCGCTGCTGCGGCCGCGGCATCGATCGCCTCGTTCGCCTGTCGCTCGTCGGCGCGAACATATTCGGCGATCACATCATCCACGTTGGAGGGATTGATATTCGGCTTCGCCATACTACTGCCGACCCAGTTACCGCCGATGAAATTTTCCCGCGCGCCCATAGCTGTTTCCTCGAAATCGACCAAAGAATGAAATGATACTCGGTGACGCGCCCAACGGCCAAACTTTGCTGCAGGCAGATCGGATGGGGCCGGGGAGAATCAATGGCCCGAGGTGGCGCGAGGCCAGCCGCGCACCCCGTATCCATGCGGCTCTCCGGGGCATCGAACTGCGTCGGGTTGGGGGCGCTAAAACGCGACGAGAGCCGGCAATCGTTTCGACGGAACTCCGGCGACATCAGCGACTCTGTTATCATATTTTATGACCAGCCCAACCCATTCATGAGTAACGTCGATTTTCATTGTCACTCGGAAATTTCCGATGGCTTGCATCCGGCTCGCGAGGTAGTGCGTTTCGCGGCGGAGAACCGTGTCGATGTGCTGGCGCTGACGGACCACGACAGTCTCGGCGGATTGGCGGATGCACGCGCAGCCGCCGATGACTTGGGCGTCCAGTTCGTCGATGGCGTTGAAGTATCCGTCACCTGGGATAGGCAGACCCTGCATATTGTCGGCGTCAATATCGATCCGACCGAAATCCGCTTACGCCAGGGTCTGGAAACCATACGTTCCGGCCGCTTGAAACGCGCTGAAAAGATGGCGGAATCGCTGGCCCGAGCCGGCATCGGCGGCGTCTTGCAAGGCGCCTTGTCCTATGCCGTGAATCCTAACATGATTGGCCGCACCCATTTCGCCCGTTGCCTAGTCGAGCAAGGTCACGTCAAAGACGTGAAATCGGTGTTCAAGAAATATCTGGTGCCGGGCAAGCCCGGCTACATGCCGCATGAATGGGCGAGCTTGGCCGATGCCGTCAATTGGATCGTGGGAAGCGGCGGAATCCCGGTGATTGCCCATCCGGGACGATACGACATCGGGCCCAACGCCATGAAGCGATTGCTCGCTGAGTTCAAAACCGTCGGAGGCTTAGGCGTAGAAGTCGTGACGAGCAATCACAGCAAAGAGCAGGTAGAACTATTTGCCCGTTTGGCTGTGGAATATGATTTCTTTGCCTCGCGAGGTTCGGATTTTCACGGCGACGAGAATGGCCGTGTGCAGCGCGGCAAGATTCCGCCATTGCCGCCGCAGGTCAAGCCCGTTTGGTCGCTTATATCGTCGTTAAAATGATTCTTTGTCGCGTCGTTGGCGGTGTTGAATGGCGCAATTTTTCTCGATTCATCCTAATAACCCCCAGCCGCGCTTGATTCAACAAGCAGTACAGTTGATC
>JALYOK010000377.1 GCA_030856925.1 Pseudomonadota bacterium | reverse complement strand
GTATGTGCATGACCGCGCCACCGGCGAGTTGATCCGCTTTTCTGACGCCATGGTGCCGCAGACCGGTCTCTGGACTCTCCCTACCAAGGAAGGCGCACGCATGGACCTCGGCGCCAACGGTGGCGTGGAGTGGAGCCCGATGGCCATTAATCCCAAGCTGCGTATGGCCTATGCCGCGAATTTGATTCAGCCCATGACCTATCACGTCGAAGCGGCTGCCTATCCCGGCGGCAAATTGTGGCTCGGAGGCGCGTTCAAGACCATCCCCGGGGTTGCGCAGACCGGGCGTATCAGCGCCGTAAACATGGATACCGGTAAGATCGCCTGGGAAGTCAACACGCCGCAACCCTTGATGGGGGGCCTGTTGGCCACCGCCGGCGGCTTGGTGTTCAATGGCGAAGGCAACGGCTGGTTCAAAGCGTTCGATGCCAAGAACGGTAAAGAACTGTGGAAGTTCAACTGCGGGGCCGGCGCCAACGCCCCGGCCGTGTCCTACATGGTCAACGGCAAGCAGTACATAGCCGTTGCTGCCGGTGGGAACACGCAACTGGATTTCAAGCGTGGCAACAGCGTGTTTGTATTCGCTTTGCCATAAACTTTACGCTTAGTTGGGCTGTCACAAGAGGGCCGCTCCCCCGGAGCGGCCTTTTTCGTACTTAAGGACCAAGCGTCAACATGAAAAAAATATTCTTTGCATTGTCGTTGTTAGCGTTTAGCCCGGCCGGTTTGGCCGACGACGCCGCGCCCAAAGTCGACACGCCCGAAGCCTGTGGCGCTTGCCACGGCGTCGACGGCAATTCGCCGGCGAGCACCTTTCCCAATCTATCGGGGCAGAACGCTCGGTATCTCTATCTGCAGCTCAAAGATTTCAAAGAAGGCCGCCGCAACGACCCGGTCATGAGCCCCATAGCAAAGCAATTGGAAAAAAAAGAAATGCAGGCACTGGCCAAATACTTCTCCGAGCAAAAACCTAAGTCAGTCTCGTTCAAATCCGATAATGCCAAAGCCGCCGCCGGCAAAAAGATCTCCGCCGAAGCGTTGTGTCCGATGTGCCACCTCGGAGAATTCGCCGGACAGAACGAAATTCCTCGCGTCGCCGGTCAGCATCCGGAGTACGTCGTGAAACAACTTAAAGACTTTCGTGCCCGAAATCGCACCAACGATGCCGGCAACATGACCGCGTATTCTTCCAATCTGACCGATCAGGACATCGAGAACCTGGCGCATTACATCGGCACTCTGAATTAGTGTCCCGAGTTATGGATCCGCTTTCCTCCAGGTGGAAACTTATGGCCGCAGCGCCCGAAACTGCCGCTCTTTGTTCAAATCAACAAATTGTTTTAACCATCGCCAGGCGCCGCGTCCCGCTTGGCCCGGGGCAATGCACCGCCTAAGCGCCAATATCCACGCGGTCTGCAGCCCGATGCCGATAGCGCTCAATAACAGCAATAAATTTTGAGTGATTTCGTCACACAATATTCTAGACAGCCTTCGGCAGCGCTATAATAGCGGTCGGAGTTGAAAAAGACACCACGCAAAAACCGCCTGTTTTTTCGGAATTAACAAATATTCGCCTCGTGAGAAGGTAAAACAAATGGCTGTCAATACCGCCGGGAGTAGAACCGTGGCAGAGCTTCATACTAAAGAAGGTCTGAAAGAACAAAGCCTTATCGCGAGCGTATTGTTCGCGGAAATTGCCGGATACGCCGATCGTCCGGTCTTTCAGCAGATTCAATATACCACTCGAATGCGGCAATTGCTGGAGCACTCAATAGCGCAGGCCGCCAGCCGCGATGTGGTGAGTTTCGACCGAGAAGAAAATGTTGTGGTGCTGTTCGCCAGCGACCCGATGGCATGTTTTCGCTTGGCGAAACAATTATCGGACATATTGGCAGCCGACGAATCCTATCGGGATTTACCGCTGCACGTCGGCGTCAACCTGGGACCTGTCACCCTGAGCAAAAACGAATTGAATGTGGCTCAGGTAAACGGCGTTGGCGTGGAGGACGCGGCGCGAGTCGCGCGGGCCGGTTTGCTCCGCGAAGTTCTGATTTCACGGGCCTACTACACGGTCTTCGCGCGCATTTCGAAGGACTACACTTTGTTGCAATACCGGGAGTTTCTGTCCGACGACTTCGACGAATGGTTCGCTATCTATCAGATTGCGCCGCCGTCGTCATCGCCTGAAACCCATCCCATTTCAAACCCGTCCGCGCGAGATGCGCGCGCACCCTTCGCCGGGCGTACAGTGCGTTGGCGCTATGCCGCAATGTCAGCAGTTATCGCGATAGCCGCGTTTGCAACCTACCAAAATCAGCGTTCCGAGATGCCGCAAACGGATCATCCGCTAAAAGTCGTGACAACGAAAACCAAGGACACGCCGCGACGCGAAGCTCAAAGCATTCAGGCCGCCAATATCGTCGCGGTTGTGCCAATCCCCTCGCCCGCACATGCAGCTGCGCCTTCCGAACCAGCAATGGAAGCCGATGTCGACACTGCCAAAATCGTCGCGGCGGTCAATTTTCATCATGCCATCCGGTCCTCAGAACCTTCGGCTTCCTCAGCCCGGCGATCTAAACCCGCGAAACATTTTGCCGCCTCCCCGATCATTAAACCGGCGACGCTACGCTTGGCCATCAAACCCTGGGGCGAAGTTTACGTCGACGGCAAAAAAGTCGGCGTCACGCCCCCTTTGCACAAGATTAAGGTTCCTGCGGGCAAACGCCAGATCGTAGTACGCAACAGAAATTTCTTGCCGTATCACGCCACCATCGAAATTCAACCCGATTCGCTGCTTCAGATCTCTCATCGTTTCGACCGCAAATGAGTTATGTCGGCCATGGGCAATTCATTACGTGTTTTAACCCGATGGTTTATTCCACTTTTCATCAGCGGCTGCAGTCTCACCCAGCCGAACCCAGCGCCGGTGACCGACTCGGGAGGTAGGCAGAATCAAGGCGCAGGCGGATACCGAGCTGATCAGATTCTGCAAACCGGTCTAAGGCAATACGATCGGGCGCAATATACACGCGCCGCGTCCAGCCTGCAACAGGCGATCTATCGAGGTCTGACACTCAAACGTCAAGTCATCGCCCATAAGCATTTGGCCTTCATCTATTGCATCTCGAATCGCGTGAGTCAGTGCCGCGCCGAATTTCGCAATGCGCTTGGCCTCGACCCGAGGTTCGATCT
>JALYOK010000374.1 GCA_030856925.1 Pseudomonadota bacterium | reverse complement strand
GGCTAGCAGCGTGGTTTGGTCAAACCATAGGTCAAATCGGATTGCTCGTAACCGTGATCCTCGTGGTGCGAGTGTTGCCGAGGGGGCTGAGCGGCGTACTCGCCCGAGATGGCAATGGCTAGCTGCTTCGCACGGCTCAATGGTCCTCAAACTCTGGGAAACGGCCGCGGATTTTGGCTGAGTTTCGCTACTGTCGTGCTGGTGCTCGCGATCCTGCCATTCTTTGCGAACGAGTATCTGGTAAGCAACATCGGCTACTTTTTTATCTGGGTATTCATGGCCATGGGCCTGTCGTTGTTGTGGGGTTACACAGGCATCTTGAGTTTTGGTCAAACTGCATTCTTTGGTGTCGCCGGCTACACGTATGGCGTTATCACGCTTAACTATGGCGCCGACTACGGATTGACATTCGGCGCGCTCATATTAGCGGTGGCGCTAGCGGCACTGGCCGCGTGGATCATCGGCTATTTCATGTTTTACGGCGGCATCCGCGACGTGTTTGTCGGTATCGTCACCCTGTCCATCACCCTGGTGCTCGAGACCTTCATGGCGCAAACGGCGGGTCCGGAATGGGCCATCGGCGCGGCGCGCCTAAATGGATTTAACGGCATGTCTGGCATGCCGCCGCTGACGATTCCGTGGCCGGGTGACGATGAAATTTTCCTGGAGGGACGATATCTTTTCTGGTTCCTGATAGTGCTGGTGGTGTTTGTGTATCTCGGGTTGCGCATCCTCGTGAATTCGCGCTTTGGCAACGTCATGGTGGCGATCCGCGAAAACCCAAGCCGTGTCGAGATGCTGGGTTACGACGTACGCCGCTATCAACTGATTGTCTTCATCATCGGCGGCGCGCTGGCGGGCTTGAGCGGCGTTCTGTACACCACTTGGGGTACTTATATCACGCCCTCTGCCATGGGGCTCACGGCGGCGGCATTACCGATTGTATGGACGGCGACGGGCGGAAGAAAAGATATTACTGCGACCCTGGTCGCCACCATATTCCTGGTCTGGTTGTCGCAAATATTAGCGGTCAAGGGGAGTCAGTATGCGTTGATCCTGATGGGGTTAATTTTGTTGGTGGCCGTGATGCTGGCGCCGGAAGGTTTCGTTGTCACGCTGGCGAAAAAAATCGCGCGGCTTAGGGCAGGAAAGAGTCAACCAGCGGCTGGCGTCCCGGAACCCAAACTCGCAGACTCATCGTCTCCGCCATGACTTTGATCCTGGAAACGAGAAATCTCAGCAAGCACTTTGGCGGTCTGCACGCGACCAATGGCGTGGATTTGAGCATCGAGGCCGGCGAACTGCGCTGTTTGATCGGACCCAACGGCGCGGGAAAGAGCACGCTGTTCAAATTGATTCTCGGCAACTATCCGCCGACTTCCGGCGAGATTTGGTTCAACGGAGAAAACATCACCAAGCTGCTGCCTTATCGCCGCATCGAAAAGGGAATCAGCATTAAGTTCCAGGTGCCGGGGATTTTCGAGGATCTGCCGGTTGCACAGAATCTACTCATCGCATTACAACATCGGATGAGTAAAGAGCGTTCGAAAACCGAGTTAGAAAGGCTGATGACGCTGCTGGATCTACAGTCGGCGCGGGCGAAGCGCGCCGGCGATCTGTCGCACGGACAGAAGCAATGGCTGGAGATCGGCATGGCCATTGCCTTATCGCCGTCCCTACTGTTATTGGACGAACCCACGGCGGGTATGTCTCCGGACGAGACTTTCAAAACCGGCGAATTGATCAAGCAACTCAACCGACAGGGAATGACCGTTCTGGTGATAGAGCACGACATGGCATTTGTTCGGCAAATTGCGCAGAAAGTGACGGTGTTGCACTTCGGCAAGATCTTCGTCGAAGGATCGCTAGCCGCCATCGTCGATAACGAAGACGTAGCGCGCATCTATTTGGGGAAAGTCTGATGGCGGGGTTCGAGATGCTGCGAGTTGTCGGCGCTGGCGCCGGCTACGGCAGTACGCCGATCTTGCAAGGCATGGAGTTCACCGTGAACAAAGGCGAGATCGTCGCCATCATCGGACGCAATGGCGTCGGCAAATCGACGTTGATGAAATGCCTGATCGGCCTGCTGCCATGCAACGCCGGCGCCATCTGGTTCAACGGCGGCGATGTAACCCGGGAACCTGCCAACCGGCGCGCCGAACTTGGCATGGGCTATATCCCGCAAGGCAGGGAAGTATTTCCGCAACTGACCGTCGCTGAGAACTTGTTCATGGGCATCTTGATC
>JALYOK010000367.1 GCA_030856925.1 Pseudomonadota bacterium | reverse complement strand
CCGCACGACCTCACACCGCTGACGCCGGCAATGTCGGCATTCGGCGATTACATCCTTCGTCCGCGGATTGCCAACGTAACTGTCAAGGCTGCGTTAAAGGATACAATGCCCCGCAACGATCCCAAGGAGAACAACGTGCAGAAATATTTTTTCGCTCTCGCCTTTTCTTGCCTTATGGTCGCCGGCCTGTCGACGCAAGGCGAAGAGTTTTCAAAGCCCAAAAAGTATGAACACACGACTTATCTCACAGGAGGGGTTTCGGAAACGGATTCAGCGGCGATCCGCAAGCGTGGGCTGGACTATGGTTTGCAGTTGTTCTTTTCCGTCGATCACAAGCCGACTGCCGCCGGGGAGGTCAAAGTAAAGATCCTCAACCAAGCCCAGGAGACAGTTATCGATGCCGTCGCCGACGGACCGCTATTTTTTGTGAAAGTCGATGGCGGCCGCTATACGGTCATACTCGATCGCGGCGGCGACATACAAGAAAAAACCTTTGATTTAATCGGCCGTCGTTTCGGCCAATTCAGTTTCGATTGGGCGGCAAAGACTAATTGAATTGTATCTTGAGTTGTGCGGTGCAATCGGCGATCGCTTCATTCGCCACTCGCAACACGCCGGACATGGTCAGGAAGCCGTGGATCATTCCCTCGTAACATTGATATTTGACGGTCACGCCCGCCGCCGCTAACGCCTCGGCGTAGGCCTTGCCTTCGTCGCGCAGCGGATCGAATCCTGCGGTGATGATGTGGGCGGGGGGCAACCCCGAATGGTCCGGCGCCAATAGCGGAGAGGCGCGCCAGTCCTTGATCTCCGCTAGGCCGTTAAGATAATGGCCGCGAAAATAAAGCATCAGGTCGTGCGTCAGATGGTAACCCTCACCGAACTCAAAGTGCGACGGGCGATCCATCGCCATGTCGGTGGCGGGATAAATCAGCAACTGATACTTGATCACCGGATCGCCGCTGTCGCGGCACAGCATCGCCACAATGGTTGCTAAGTTTCCGCCGGCGCTGTCGCCGCCGACCGCGATGCGCGACGGGTCTATGTTCAGAGCTGCTGCGTAATCGGCAAGGCGCCGCACCACGTCCTCCGCATCCTCGAGGGCGGCCGGAAACTTGTGTTCGGGACCGACGCGGTAGTCGACGGCGATGACGGCGCATTCGGCGCCGTTCGCGAGTTGCCGGCAAAGCGAATCGTGGCTTTCCAGATCGCCAACCACCCAACCACCGCCGTGAAAATAAATCAGCACCGGCAACAGATCGTGCGCATTTGTTCCCACTGGCCGATAGTGGCGCACCGGTATCGCGCCGCGACGGCCGGGAATGGAGAAGTCCGTGACCATGCCGATCGGCGGCGTCGGCGGCAATAAAGGTTTGCGCATTTCCTTGAACAGGACGCGGGCTTCCGACGGCGGGAAATGATTGATGGGCGCGCGGCCCGAGCGTGCCGCGGCCTCGAGTAATGCTTCGACTTGGGGATCCAGGGACACTAGAAACCTCCAGTTTTTAGCCAGTGCTCCAAGTGCATCATGCGATCGGCGCCCCAGAAAGGCTCGTTGTCGACGATGAAATAAGGTGAGCCAAACACGCCGCGCGCGATAGCGCGATCGTTTTCGGTTTTGAAGCGATCCTTTACCGGGTCGGACTGTAAGGCCGCCGCGAAGGCAGCGCGATCGATCCCAACCGCGGCGGCGATTTCCATGATGACATCGGTACTGCCAACATCGCGATTATCGACGAAATAGGCTCTATAGACCCGCTGCGCGAAACTGTGCGCCAGCGCCGGGTCCTGATCCTTGAGCCAATAGAACCCGCGCGCGGCGGTGAGGGTCATTTTCGGAAACTCGGCCGGAAAATTAAGCGCTACTTGATGATACCGCGCGCTGCGCTTCATGTCATAAAGGCTGTATTCGCCCTTCAATGGAACTTGCATGGGTGCGACCTGGCCGGTCTGCTTGAAAATGAAACCGAGCAGAATCGGATGCCAATCGACTTGCCGCCGGTGCTTCGCGGCGAGCGCGTCGATGTGCTCTGACGCGATATACCCATACGGCGACGTAAAATCGAAATAAAAATCGATCGCGCCTGCCATTGCTCAACCGTCCGCCTTGTCGGTTTCCACTTGCACCAGCGGTTCCGCAGGCAGCGCCTCGCGACGCGGACGGCGCGGTCGACGTTCGCGGCTCGGCGGGTTGAACTGCATCTCCACCGGTGATTCCGTCGCCACCGGCAGCCGATTCGGATCGGTTTCCACGATGACCAATTCTGACGAGGCGGGACGTTCATGCCGACCGCCAAACTGGCGACGTCGGCGAGGATTACGCGGCCGTTGGGCATCCCCTTGGCTTTCCATAAAGTTAGCAGCACCGCCGCCGTTAAGGACCGCTGTGGCTATCTCGGTCGCGGGTTGCGGCGAAGGCGCGCTTTCCGGCGCCGCTTCCTGCACCGGGGCAAGGTCCCGCGCCGGGTCGGGTACCCTCACTGGGGCCAAGTCCTGACTGGATTCGATCGGCGCCGCCTGATGTGAAGATTCGTCGACCGGCGATTCCGCCATTCTCGGTGCAGGCGCGATCTGAGTTTCACGGCGCGGCGGCGGGGAATCCATGATCGTGGGGGTTGATGCCACCTCGTTGTGCTCCTCGCCCGTGGCAAAAGGCAGATTCTCTTGACCGCCCTGGCCTTGCCGCTCGCCTCGATCGCGACGACCGCCACGGCGGCCGCGCTTGCTTTTGCCTTCGCCCGAATCCCTCGCCGCATTGTCCTTCGCCGGTGCTGAAACGATGGCCGCTGCTGATTGGGACTCCCCTTCCTCCTGCCGCCGCGGGGGACGTTGTGGGCGATTCGACCGGCTGCGTTCATTATCACGGCCTTCGCCGGCTTCAACCGGCCGTGGCCGTTGCTCTGGGCGCTCGGGCCGCTCTTGTCGCTCGGGCCGCTCCTGACGGTCCGGACGCTCAGGCTTATCCTGCCGTTCCGGCCGATCACGGCGGGGCCGGCGCTCGCCCCGGTGCGGCTGATTTCGATTGCCGGTTGCCGATTCCATTGTGGATTTTGTAAGTGCAGCGCGTTGGGCAGGCGCAGCCGCCGGCGGTTCTTGCGCTGTTTCGCCCGTGAGCCAGCCCATAATGCGCCCAAGGAGGGATGGCCGGGCTTCCACTACCGCCGCTGCCGGAGCGGCGGGCATAGGCGCGGGCTGCCCGGGGGTGATCCCCTGTACCGCCGCCTGTTGCCGGATAGCTCGCAATTCCGTCTCTTTGCCGGAAGGCGTCGAATCCTCCGCGACCGGTGCAGTCACCAATTTATAACTCGGCAACTCGGCTTCCGTTTCCGACAGATCTTCTTGCTTGATGCGCTCGATCTCGTAGTTAGGGGTTTCGATGTGCGGATTGGGGATTAACACCACACTGACTTTGAGCCGTGCTTCCAATGCATGAATATCGGCGCGTTTCTCGTTCAAAAGAAAGGTAGCGACGTCGACCGGGACCTGGGCGCGCAACAATGCGGTGGATTCCTTCATCGCTTCTTCTTGCAGGATGCGCAGGATATGCAATGCCGAGGATTCGATGTCGCGGATATGGCCGGTGCCGCCGCAGCGCGGACAGGGGATGTGGCTGCTCTCGCCCAGGCTAGGCTGCAAACGTTGTCGCGATAACTCGAGCAAGCCGAAGCGCGAGATTTTGCCCATCTGCACCCGGGCGCGGTCGTGTTTTAAAGCGTCTTTAAGGCGATTTTCGACCTCGCGCTGGTTGCGCTGGTTTTCCATGTCGATGAAATCGATGACCACCAGGCCACCCAGATCGCGCAGACGCAGTTGACGCGCGATTTCGTCGGCGGCTTCGACGTTGGTGTTCAACGCCGTCTGCTCGATGTCTGCGCCGCGGGTCGCGCGAGCGGAGTTGACATCCACCGACACCAAGGCTTCGGTATGGTCGATGATTATCGCGCCACCGGAAGGGAGTGTCACATCGCGGCGATAAGCGGTCTCGATTTGATGTTCAATCTGGAAGCGCGAGAACAGCGGCACGTCATCGCGATGCAGCTTGACCTTGTTGACGTTATCCGGCATCACATGGGACATGAACTGCCGCGCCTGCTCGTAAATCGCTTCGGTATCGACCAGGATTTCGCCGATTTCGGGCTGAAACAGATCGCGGATGGCGCGGATCACCAGACTGCCTTCTTGGTAAATCAGGAACGGGCCCGACTGCGTGGTGGAAGCCTCTTCGATGGCGGTCCAAAGCTGTCTTAAGTAATTCAAATCCCACTGTAATTCTTCGACACCGCGGCCTATGCCGGCGGTGCGGGCAATGATACTCATGCCGCTGGGGATTTCGAGTTGATCCATAACATCTCGCAACTCGGTGCGCTCGTCGCCTTCCACCCGGCGCGAGACGCCGCCGCCGCGCGGATTGTTCGGCATCAGCACCAAGTAACGTCCGGCCAAGCTGATGAAGGTGGTCAGCGCCGCACCTTTGTTGCCGCGCTCGTCCTTGTCGACCTGGACGATCAGTTCCTGGCCGTCTTTCAAGATGCTCTGGATGCGCGATCGGGAAAACTCGCCGTCTTCGCCTTTCAGGTAGACCCGGGAAATTTCTTTGAAGGGAAGAAAACCGTGACGCTCTGAGCCGTAATCGACGAAAACGGCTTCGAGACTGGGCTCGACGCGAGTGATGACAGCTTTGTAGATATTGCTCTTGCGTTGCTCTTTTCCTGCGTATTCTATATCCAAGTCGATGAGTTTCTGTCCATCGACAATGGCAACCCGCAGCTCTTCGGCCTGGGTTGCATTAAACAACATGCGTTTCATTTTAACTCTCCCGCGCTCTTGATACGCCTGGGAAAGTCGGCACAAGCCTGGCGCTATCGAGAGCGCCGGTCGTCTATTACGTCAGAGTGAAATGAAAGGATCATAAAACGTAACGATAATGTTGTAATGTGCCAACGGGTCTTGTCTCCGTGTAGCGCGAAACACTACACTTCCAAGACTGATCTCACATCTGAGG
>JALYOK010000360.1 GCA_030856925.1 Pseudomonadota bacterium | reverse complement strand
ACGCACGAGCATCACCGCCTCAGCGTGGGCATGTCCCAAAAACGGCTCGAGGTCTTTCAGTTCTTTCGCATCCACGCCCTGCGTGAGATCGGGTCCAACGAGTTCCGTTGATTCAGCGCCCATAGCCATGGTTCCTGTCTCATGCGGTAATGCGCTAGTGTAGTATTTCGCAATTATCTAAGTAAACAAAAATGAGGGACCAGGTAATGGGGCATGACGTAACGATCCCAGAAAATCTGCCAGGCGCACCCATTGGAATTGTAACGACATTAAAATTACGTAATGGTGTATTGTTCCATGACAATTCGGATAGGCCATGAAAACCACCAGGATTGACCCAATCCGCCTATCGACGGATAACTGCAAAGCGATCACGCCAGGACGCGCACGGATATTGGCTCACAGGCATGGCGACGCCAGAAGGCAAGCGGGGAGCCGCTGACAGAGGACCCCTACCTGCGATACGTTCCGAGTGGATTGCGTACGACTGTCAAGTAGCGCTATCAATGGCAGACAAATGCCCCATTGTCATTCCCGCGAAAGCCTGTCCTCGATCCAATTAGATCGAAGACAGTCCCTACACAGCCGATCCAGCCTTGGGCATTCGGATGCGTTCAACTGCCGTTTCTTGCATCATTCCAAGAAAGCCGAAAAAGTTGTTCGCTTAAACGCGCGGGTCAACGGGTTGAGCGAGATCAAAGGAGAAACACAACATGAGCGCGTCATTCGATCGGCGGCGCTTCATCGCATCAACCGGCAGCGCATTGGCAAGCCTCTCGCTCGCCCCGCTGCGCGCCGCCGAGCAGAAGCCGATGGAGGACGTGATCGTTTTGATTCCCGGCATCACCGGCAGCACGTTGCGTAAGAACGGCCGCGATGTTTGGGCGCTTTCTGCAGGCGGCATTCTCGGCGCGGTACGCTCCCTCGGCGGCAGTATTGACGCGCTTAAGCTTGCGCAAGACCCTCCTGAGATCGACGACTTGGGCGACGGCGTAAGCGCGGATCGCCTGTTCGACGACGTGCACCTCATACCTGGCTTCTGGAAGATCGACGGCTACGGCAGGATCCGAGAGCGCATCAAGCGTGAATTCGAGGTCGAGGCTGGGGTTAATTTCTTCGAATTCCCTTACGATTGGCGCCGTGATAACCGAGTCGCGGCGCGCCGACTCGCCCGGCTAAGCCACGCTTGGCTAAAGGCGTGGCGCGCGCGCTCCGGCAATGCGGACGCGAAGCTGGTGCTGCTGGCGCACTCGATGGGCGGGCTGGTGGCGCGCTATTTTGCCGAAAGCCTGGATGGCTGGCGCGACATACGCAAGCTCATCACCTTCGGCACGCCATTCCGCGGCTCGTTGAACGCGCTCAATTTCCTCAGCAACGGCTACAAGCAGCGCGTGGGTTCGCTCGAGCTCGCGGACTTGTCCGCGCTCATGCGCTCGTTCACGTCGGTCTACCAGCTTTTGCCGCGCTACCCGTGTTTCGACGCCGGCGACGGCAAGCTTCAGCGCGTCGGCGAAATCAAGGGCATCCCCAACGTAGATGCAGACAAGGCCAGGAACGCGCTCGAGTTTCATCGCGACATCGAAGCCGCGGTAGAAGGCCATTTGCGTGACGACGCTTATCTGAGGGATCGCTACCTTATCCATCCCATCGTCGGGACGTATCAGGCGACTTTGCAGACCGCCAAGCTGGCCGGAGGCAAGGTCGAATTCTCGGCGATATATCCGGGTGAGAAGTTCGACGGTGACGGAACGGTGCCGCGCGTATCCGCGACCCCGCTCGAGCTGAGCCGCGCCGACGCCGAACTGTTCGTCGCGCAGGTGCATGGCTCGCTGCAGAACACCGACGCGGTGCTTACCCAGGTCGCCGGATTGCTTACCGGCGGCAAACTCAAGTGGGATAGGTTCAGAGAAGATCCTGTCGCGATTTCGCTAGCGCTCGAAGATGTCTATTCCGCGAGTGATCTCATTCCGGTCGTGAGCCGCTGCGAGGATCCTAAGCAGAAGCTGACCGCAGTCATCGCCGATGCGCCGACCGGCGCCGAGCGTGCGCGCAAGGCATTGCAAGTCGGCGCGGACGGCAACCACGCGGCCTCGTTTGGCCCGCTTCCGCAAGGCGCCTACCGGGTGACAGTCAGCGGCCAAGGCGCGACCACGCCAGTGTCCGATGTATTCCTGGTCGCTCAATAAAGGAGGTTATCATGCATGAGGTTAGTTCGACATTGAAGCTCAGCGCGGCTGTATTTACGCTGATCCTAGCGTTCGTCGCTTATGCGGCCGATACGACGAATCCGGCGCGCCAACGCTACGAGAGCATCGTCGCACTGGAGAATGCGGCGCTGGCGGCCGAAGCGCTCGCGCGCTTCGAAGAGTCGATCGC
>JALYOK010000354.1 GCA_030856925.1 Pseudomonadota bacterium | reverse complement strand
ACCAATAGCAACGCCGAATGGCCGACGCGATCGATCGCCGCGCGGATCGGTGCGATGCGGCTGGTGACCCCGGTAGATGTTTCGTTATGCACTACGGCGACGGCTTTGATCGTTCGATCGCGATCTTCGCGCAAACGCCGCTCGACTTCGTTCGCATCGACGCCGCTGCGCCAATCGTTGGAGACCAGATCGATTTCCAACCCAAGCCGGCGCGCCATTTCGCACCACAGGGCGGCAAATTGTCCGGTCTCGAACATCAGCACTTTGTCGCCCGGTGAAAGCGTATTCACCAGCGCCGCTTCCCACGCGCCGGTGCCCGAAGCGGGGTAAATCACCACGGCGTTCTTGGTTTGAAATAAGTCCTGCATACCGGTGAGTACGTCGAAGCCGAGCTGTTGAAACTCGGGACCGCGATGGTCAATGGTGGGCCGGTCCATAGCGCGCAGCACACGCTCCGGCACGTTGGTGGGTCCGGGAATTTGCAAGAAGTGACGCCCGCTGGGATAACTCATTAGCTCTTTGGTTAGATAACTCGATGATATTATCGCTCAATGGAGATCATACAATCCAATCTGGCCAAACGACTGCGGCGTGAAACAACGGGAGACGTGTTGTTCGACGCGGCATCCCGTGGACGTTACGCAACGGATGCATCGATTTATCAGATCGATCCCATCGGCGTCGTTGTGCCGAAGAGCGAGCAAGACGCCGCCATCACGCTGCAAATCGCGCGCGAAGAGAAATTACCCATCCTGCCCCGCGGCGCGGGAACCTCCCAGTGCGGCCAAACCGTCGGGGCGGCGCTGGTGATAGACAACAGCAAATATCTCAACCAGATTTTTGATTTCGAGCCGGGTTCGACTGAAATCGACGTCCAGCCCGGTGTGGTCCTTGACCAGCTCAACGCTTTCCTGAAACCCCACGGGCTATGGTATCCGGTCGATGTCTCCACCAGCGCCCAGGCGACACTCGGCGGCATGGCGGGTAACAACTCCTGCGGCAGCCGCTCGATCCGCTACGGCAATATGGTTCACAACGTGAAAGGTATCGAGGCAATACTATCCGACGGCACGGTCGCTTGGTTTTCCGAACTGGATGACAACGCCGCGACCGGCCGCTACCGCGGCATCGTCGACGGTTTTCGCGCCATTGCCGAGCGTGAGGCCGACGAGATACGGGCGCGATTTCCCCGCTTGCTGCGGCGAGTGGCCGGTTACAATCTCGATATTTTCGATCCCCAGGATCCGCTTCACTACGGCGCCAAGCGACCGAACATGTCGCATCTGTTGGTCGGCAGCGAAGGCACGCTGGCATATTTCAAGCGCTTGAAGCTGAAGCTTTCGCCGCTGCCGAAAAACAAAACGCTGGGGGTCGTCAACTTTCCGACCTTGTACCGGGCGATGGAGCTCACCCAGCACATCGTCAAGCTCGATCCCTCCGCGGTCGAGTTGGTGGATCGCACCATGATCGACCTTGCCCGCGATAATCCCTCGTTTCAGCCGATCATCGATGCGGCTTTAATCGGCGAGCCCGAGGCGTTACTTTTGGTGGAATTCTCCGGTGACGATGAGGCCGAGCAAATCAATCAGCTCGATCAGCTCGACCAACTGTTAGCCGACCTCGGCCTGCCGGACTGCGTCGTGAAACTCACTGACGCCAATCGGCAGAAAGCTCTCTGGGAGGTGCGCAAAGCCGGTCTCAACATCATGATGAGCCTAAAGGGCGACGGCAAGCCGGTGAGTTTCATCGAAGATTGCTGTGTGCCGCTGGAACATCTCGCCGACTACACCCGGCGCCTCACCGCCGTGTTCGAAAAGCATGGCACGCGCGGAACCTGGTATGCCCACGCCAGCGTCGGCACCTTGCACGTGCGGCCCATTCTCAACATGAAGCACGACGGCGCGCAAAAAATGCGCGCCATCGCCGAAGAAGCCTGCCAACTGGTGCGCGAATTGAAGGGCGTATATTCCGGCGAACATGGCGACGGCCTGGTGCGCAGCGAATGGATCGCACCGTTTTTCGGCCCGCGTTTGACGGCGGCATTGGCAGAAGTCAAGCAGTTGTTCGATCCGCTGGGCTTGATGAATCCGGGAAAAATCGTGCGGCCTAGCAAACAAGACGATCGCGCGTTATTTCGTTTTAAACCGGGCTACGCACACATCCCGCTTCAGCCCGTGTTCGATTGGTCGGCCCACGGTTCGCTCGCCCACGCCGCGGAGATGTGCAACAACAATGGTCATTGCCGCAAATTCGATGCGGACGTGATGTGTCCGTCCTATCGAGTCACGCGCGACGAGCAGCACTCCACGCGCGGCCGCGCCAACACTTTGCGGTTGGCATTGTCCGGTCAGCTCGGCGCCGATGCTTTCACGTCGGATGAGATGCACGAGACATTCGATCTTTGTGTCTCGTGCAAAGGCTGCAAGCGCGAATGCCCGACCGGCGTTGACATGGCGACGATGAAAATCGAGTTCTTGCATCAGTATCAAAAGCGCCATGGCCTGACCCTGCGAGACAAACTCATCGCTCATTTACCGCGCTACGGCCCGTACGCCGCCCGCATGGGCCGGGTATTAAATCTGCGCAACCAATTACCGAGCCTGGCTGCCTTAAGTGAACGAACGTTAGGCTTCAGCGCCAAGCGGCCGTTGCCGGCCTGGCGGTCCGATTATTTTCACGCGGAACGCAGGTTGCGCAGGACTTCTTCCGCCCCCCAGGATCGCGTCGTTGCCTTGTTCGTCGACACGTTCACCGCTTTTTTTGAACCCGACAACGCCCGTGCCGCTTTGCGGGTGCTGCGCGCGGCGGGCTATGGCGCCCTGATTCCGCAAGCGCTCCACGGCGGGCGTGCGCTGTGCTGCGGACGGACGTATCTCAGCGTCGGCATGATCATCGAGGCAAAGCGCGAGGCGCAGCGATTTCTGGCAGGTGTGGCGCCCATGCTGGATCGGGGAATGCCTCTGGTCGGTCTCGAGCCCGCGTGCCTATTCACCTTACGCGATGAAATTCCGGCGTTGCTTAAAAGCCCCGAAAGCGAACGGCTGGCGAAACGTGCGTTCACCTTCGAGGAGTTTTTGCTCCAGGAACACGAAAGCGAACGGCTGCAATGGTCGCTCGGCCCCATCAAATCGCCGCGGGCTCTGCTGCACGGCCACTGCCACCAAAAAGCCTACGGCGTGATGAATGCGGTCGAAAGCACGCTGCGCATGGTGCCCGATCTCGAAGTGGAAACCATACGCTCGAGCTGTTGCGGCATGGCGGGCTCGTTTGGCTTCGACGCGAAGCATTACGAACTTTCGATGGCAATGGCCGAGGCGAACCTGTTGCCCACCGTGCGCGCGGCCGATGCCGATACCGTAATCGTCGCTGATGGCGCCAGTTGCCGCCAGCAGATACGCGATGGAACCGGACGACAAGCGGTCCACGTCGTGCGCTTGCTGCAGGAAGCCTTGGGGTAAGAGGAACCTCCGATCACCTGACCAGATGATCGATCAAAGCCCGTAACTTGGCCGGTCGCATCGGTTTATGCAGGATATGCAACCCGCGATCCTTCGCTTCCCGAAGCAATTCGGGTCCGGTGTCGCCGCTTATCAGAATTCCCGGTATGTCGGCGGAATAACGTTCCCGTATCCGGGCGATCAGGTCGATACCGTTCTCGTGCTCGCGCAGGCGATAGTCGCTCACGATAATGTCCGGCGGCCGGCTTGCTCTAGCAAGGCCGGCCAGCGCGCCGACGGCAGTGGCGGCGATGATGGGCTGGCAGCCCCAATCGCTGAGCAAGACTTCCATTCCCTCCAATATGGTCGCTTCATCGTCCACGAATACCACCAAGGTATCTTTAAGTTGGCGGCGACGCAGGGCAACGGGTGGCGTGCCGTCGTCCACCAACCGCTTAGCGTTGCCGCGCGGCACTTTGATGGAAAACACCGATCCGCGGCTTTCTACAGATTTGATTTCGATTTGCGATCCGAGCAATCGCGCCATGCGCTCGACGATGGCTAAGCCCAGGCCCAAACCCTTATTGCGGTCGCGCTCGGGATTATTGAGTTGCACGAATTCCTGGAAGATCTCTTTTCGGCGATGCTCGGGAATCCCCGCGCCACTGTCCCACACTTCGATGCGCACCCCGCCCTTGGTGCGGCGGCAGCCCACCACCACGCCGCCCTCGCTGGTGTAGCGGATGCCATTAGAGATGAGGTTCATGAGTATGCGTTCCAGCAGCACCGGATCGGTCCGCACGATGGATTGGGTGGGAACGATGTGCAGGCGTATCTGTTTTTCCATGGCGTGAGGCGTGAAGTCCAACAACAATCGATCGAACAACGCCTGCAAATAAAAATCCTGCGGATGCGCTTGCAGCACACCGGCGTCCAATCGCGAAATGTCGAGCAGCGCGTTGAACATCCCCTGCATCGCCGTCACCGACGACTCGATGCTGTGGACGATGCGGCTCACCTCCGGATAATGGATACGATCCTTCAGCGCCGCCACGAACAACACCAGCGCGTGCATCGGTTGCCGCAGGTCGTGGGTGGCGGCGGCGAGAAAGCGGGACTTCGCCAAGTTTGCGCGCGCCGCCTCTTCTTTTTGCGCTGTCAACAACCGCGTCGTTTCTTCGATGCGTTGCTCCAACATCTCTTGGCCCTGCTTTAGTTTGGCGGCCATATCGTTGACGCCGGTTTCCAGTATCGAAAACTCACCGCCGGCGCCACTGTCGAGCCGGATATCGAAGTCGCCTTTACCGATTCGTTCCACCGCGCGCGCCATGTCGGCGATCGGCCGCACCACTTGGCCGCCGATGTGCCGCGCCGCGAGCGCACCGAGCGCAAGACATAGGCCCGACAATCCCAGACTTAAGACCCAGACCGGATAATTCCCGCCGCCAGATTTTACGCCTGCCATTTGCACCAAGACTATACCCACGGCCATCACCAGGGCCGGGAGTAACGCGATTGCTAAAATACGATTGCGTATTCCGCCAAATTTCATTTCGCTGGTCCCATGGGACTGCGTCAATTTTCCTTGTTGATCCGCTCGCTGCAATTATCTATTGCATGCGACGGTTGCTTGGCAACTATCGAGCAGCGATCCCGGCGAGTCAAGGGATTTTCGCCCCCTACAACTTTGGGCCTATGTCGAAAGTTGTAGGTCCCGCCTCACTAGGCCAAAAGAGGTATAGAAATCGGCCGGAATGTATGACATAAGCTGAAATTATCTCCACTTTCCAACACGCTTATGACAGTCATCGCCATTGACTCGGACCCGGGCAGCGACGGGGATGTCATCGCCGCTACCGTTGCAACCCGACTGAGGTTGAACTTGGTCGATGAAGCGTGCCTGCTGGAGCGGTTAAGACGCCAAGACTCTGACATTCCGGCCGCCATCCTCGGCGGTGAGGCTGACGGGCTTACTGGATACGGACAGTTTCTCTGGCGAACGCTGGGAGCCAAGCTTTACCTCGAACTCCTGCGTCTGGCGCAACAAGATCAAATATTGCTACACTGGCCCTTGGCGCCTTTACTCTTGGCCGACATCGCCCACGTCGCGCGCATCAAAGTAAGTGCGCCGTTGAGTGTGCGGACGCGGCGCTTTGCAGTTCAATGCGGATGTAATGAACAGGAGGCACGCCGTAGGATCCATCAGTACGACGAGAAAACCCAATTTATTCTCAGCGCGTGCTTCGGCATCCAAGCGCTCGCGAGCGCGGATACCTATAGCGTGGTGGCGGATACGGGCTGGTTGCCGGCGGCCGACTGGGCGGATGAGATTGTCGAACTTGCTCACGACGCCGAATTCGCGCCGACCACGACTTCTCAAGCCATGCTGCGCTGGCGGTTGTTGCAACTGCCCCAGGACCCTAACGTTCCGATTCTTTGCGACCGCGGCACGTCGCCTTCATGCTGACCCTCCCGAGCAACTTGCTCGCCTACATCCCGGGCATGAGCTTCGCTAGCGCGACCACCACAGCCGCGACAATCGCCGCGGAACCGGATCGTGCGCGCCAGGTTCGCTACGAACAAGTCGTCTCCGTCTATCGAGAATATCCGTCCGGCGTGCTGCCGAGCGTGTTCGGCGCCACCTTACTGGTCTTTATCATGTGGCAGCAACTCCCGCACACAGCGTTACTGCTATGGCTGGGTGCGCTTTACACACTTACCTTGATAAGAAGCTATTTATATTTCCGCTTCATGCGGGTGATGCCCGGCATCGCTGAGATCGAAATTTGGCGCAAAAGATTTGTCGCCGGCGCCGCAGCGGTCGGCTGCGCCTGGGGCAGCACTGCGTTCATAATGTTCACGCCCGATTCGCTGATCTTTCAATGGGTCATGCTGACTAGTCTATTCGCCGTCTGTGCCGGCGGCGTATCGGTCATGGGCTATTATTTGCCGGCCTTCTACGCGTTCGCCATACCGCTGGTGACGCCGGTCATCGCCCGGCAATTGATGCTCGATGGGACGATTCATTTGGTTGTGGCCTTGATA
>JALYOK010000334.1 GCA_030856925.1 Pseudomonadota bacterium | reverse complement strand
CTTCCAGTGTGAGCTGGGCCACTGCAGGCTTCATCAACTCTACCCACGCGCCGTTCCGGGTACCGTGTTGTATATCGTAAAGCTGGCGCACGATGTAGCTGGGCGAGCGTCCCGCGAGCGGCGGAATGGGCCCAATGCCGCGCAAATCCAGACCATGGCAGATGGTGCATGGAATTGTCTTACCGTCCCCGCCGCCGGTGACGAGGATCTCACCTTGTCGAATACTGCCGGTTGGCACGTAGGCGATGAATCCCGACGTGTCATCGCGCAATTCAGTTCGCTCCAAGTCCTGGGGCATTTCTATGATGCGTTGCCCGATGGATTCCGTGCCACCACCAGCTTCAACCAGCATCCACCCCATGACTAGAGTTTTGGCCACGACGTCGGTCTCGATCACCTTGATCCAAGGCTTCAGCTTCAGGTTGGAAAAATAGGCTGCCGCCGTTCTGACTTCCTCATCGCTCGCGGCAGCGGCAACGCCCATCATCAATGCCTGCGGCAACAGATGCGGGGCGGAACTCTTTCTCGCGCCGCTTTTGAAGTCAACCATTTGCTGCACGATGTACGCAGCCGGCAGACCGGCGACACTGGCGTTCTCCGGGCGACCGAGCCCATTCGGCAAATGACAATAGCCGCAGGCGTACACGCCCGGATTCCGACCTTGGCCAACCACTCTCGGCATGGGCGGATGCTCGGTAGGGCGCCAATCGGGCGGGCTATAGAGATCGCGAATCTGGGTCAAGGTAAACGCGTGCGTACTGCCCGGCACGCGCCGTGGAATACCGTCGTCCGCCGGCGGCGTCAAGCCCGGCGGATTGGCGACGTAAGCCCAAGGCGGCGCATCCTCGCCGGCGGCAAGATTTCCTGCGACCATGCTAACTATGGCAGCTAGCACCAGCGTTCCCAGACACATTCTCATTCTTCCTTCCTCCTTCTTTGTTCAGCGCGGCTTAGCCACGCGCACGTTCGCAGGTTGTTTCAGACGGTCGACATGGCCGGAATTGGCGAGCGTGACCCAATCTTTGATGCATAGCATCGCATATTCGTACTTCTCCGCGCGCGTGAAGACCGTGATGGCGCCACGCGACAAAATCGCCGCTTCCAGCATCATGTTTATCGGGACAACGCAGACGACCGCTTCTTCTTCGGTGCCTTGGTGCGGGGCGTTGCCGCTAATCGACAGCGCCCCGCCGATTACGTCCACCGACCCCTTTACATTGAGATTGTTCACCAGATGCTTCAACTGCGGGCCGAGGAGTTTCCGCAGTTCCGCACGCACGGCGGGTTCTCTCAACAACGCATCGGTGTCATAACTGCCGGCGTACTTTGCAAGGCGGGCGCGTGCTGCCGCTTCGGGACCTTGCGCGGTCGCGGCGCCCGCGACCAGAGCGGCCGCGCAGGCGGCGGCGATCCGCACAAGCAATCGAAAATCCGTCACGTCAACCACTCGGGAAGCTCTGAATAAGTTCGAGTTCTAAATGAGACAAGGCGCGAACAAAAAATATCGACGCCGCATATAAATGGTATGTAAGGAGGTATTTTTTGTGAGTAACGCAGTATCACGACGAAATCGGATTTTTTCAGAGCTTCCCTAGCCACCTGGCCCACCGCCGTTGACATAGATAACTTGCCCCGTCACATAGCTCGCCGCATCTGAGACTAAGACGGCTACCATCGCCGCGATTTCCTCCGGTCGACCGGCACGGCCGAGCGGGACGGATTTCAGGAACGGTTCCGCGCGCTCTTTACCCATGATGCGCAGCGACTCTGCAAGCATTTCTGTCATGATCGGACCCGGCGCGATGGCGTTAACGCGGATGCCATTAGGCCCTTCTTCTTTGGCAAGTATGCGCGTGAATGCGTCGATGCCGGCTTTGGAAATCGAGTAGACACCGAATGTCGCGGGCAAGCGCTGTGTCACATTCGAGGAAATGTTGACGATGTGCCCCCGCTTGCGCGTGCGCATGTGCGGTACCACGGCCTGCACCATATGGTATGGGCCATTCAGATTCACGCTGAGTATGCGCCGCCATTCGTCCTCGGGCGTGTCGGCGATGCGTGTGCCGGTTACGGCAATACCGGCGTTATTCACCAGAACATCGATTTGGCCCCACTTGTCGATCGCCGCCTGCGCGAGCGCGCGACACGCTTCGGCATTGCTTACATCAGCTTTGATCGCCAGCGCCTGGCCACCGCCCTTCTGAATCTCCTCCGCCACAGCGTTGGCTGCATCGGTATTATCAGCATAGCTGAACACCACGTTGCAACCCTTCTGCGCCAGCTCGATCGCAATCGCGCGCCCAATGCCGCGCGAGCCACCGGTGACGATTGCAACACGATTAGCAGTAGCCATACTAGTCTCCCCAAACAATGTCGAGCGAGTAGCTTAGCTTATTTCCGAATTTGATCATCCAAAGTTTCGATTAATAATCGTTTGCTCGCTTAGATAGGCACCGCTGCAAGCTTGTCGCGCATTTCGACAACCTCGAAATCGATTTGTAGTTTTTTTGGGTTGACCGGACAGTTAATAC